>JBJKRF010000157.1:0-3697 GCA_046704785.1 Anaerolineales bacterium
GGCCGCCTGCACAGTGGCGGGACGGCTTGCCCCGACGGAGACGCGAAAGACTGGGCGAGCTGGAAAGCAAACCCTCTGGAAGACGGGCCCGACCCATGAGTTCAAACCCGCGTTTCCGTGATTGAAAGGTCCGGCCGCCTTGAAGTTGAATTTTTATCTTGTATCGGAAGCACTGCAAGGGTTGATTGATAGCAAAACCGGAAGACGCATGGACCTTCACACTGGTTCACTCGGACAATTTCACTTTTTCGGAACTCCTGCTAAAGTAAACAAACCTCGCTGCACATTGACGGGGGCTGGAGAAAGAGCTTGACACGCCCAGCTGATTGATATATCAGGATGAGGGCGTGTTGTGCCGCGCGGCTGCTGCAGTTTGCACGCGCCAGATCGCAAGCCGCATAGGCCCATGGGTTAAGGAGATACATAACGATGCTACGAAGGAATTTCATGAGCAGGCTCATTGGATCGGCTGCCGGTCTATGGGGAGTAAATCAGACCATAATCCCGTCGGTTTCTGCTGCCGAACCCAGTGATCTTCCACCAGAACCATGCGCGGAGAGCCGATATGAGGTTCTGAACGCGGCGTTAAACCGCGCCGCCATACAGCGCGGCTGGCTTCCGACTGTAAAACCTGGTTATCACCACGCCCCCCAACCGGCCATCGATGCCTTCAAGGACCTCAAGTTCGGTATTCGTATCCATTGGGGATTGTACTGCTTAATTGGTAGCCACGAATCCTGGGGATTGGCTGGCGCTAATAAAGAGTTCTGGAATATCTACAACGTTTTGTATCAGTTTTTTGATCCGACAGATTTCGATCCCGATGCGTGGATGGAGTTGTTTCGCCGAGCGGGACTCAAATATCTTACTTTTACGACGAAACACCACGACGGTTTCTGCATGTGGCCCACAAAGACGACGGAAGAGGGCATTACTCTGACTGCCGAGGCTTTTCTTGACGGCTGCGAGCACAAAAAGCCGGTGACTAACAACTATAGCGTCATGGACAGCCCCTACAAGAGGGACATTGTTGGGGCAGTCGTGGAAGCCGCGCGGAGGCATGGCATCGCGCCCGGACTCTATTACTCCCACGTCGACTGGCATGATCCGGCCTTCGCGTGGGACCCCTTTAACTTCCACTACGATCCCCTGTTTACAAAAACGACTGATCCCAGGAAGTGGCAGACGTTCATCGCGCATGAGCGCGAACAAGTTCGAGAACTGATGACCAATTACGGCAAGATCAATAACCTCGACTTCGACATCGGCTGGCCGAAGGCAGCGGCCCCTGACCTTGCTGACATTTGCATGATGGTTCGGAAACTTCAGCCCGACGTGATCATGCGCGCGCGCGGCATCGGGGCCTACGGCGACTATTCCACGCCCGAAAGGGTGATCCCAGCCGGACCATCGCATGGATTGTGGAAAGTAATCTATCCCTGTGGGACCTCCTTCTCGTATATTCCTAGCGACGTGTATCACTCCAACGAATGGGTAGTGGAAAGCCTGATCACCACTTGCGCCAAGGGGGGACTTTTCGAGATTGGCTTTGGTCCAATGCCCAACGGGAAGTGGGCGCCGGTAGCCGTAGAGCGTTTGGAGTATGCCGGCGACTGGCTAAGGGTGAACGGGGAAGCGATTTACAACACGCGGCCCCGCAAGGTGTGGCATGAGGGGAAAGACATTTGGTTCACATCGACCAAAGATGGCCGCACGGTGTACGCTATCAGCCTTAAATGGCCAGGCAATCAATTTGTTGTTCGGTCGGTACGGCCCATCCAGGGATCTTCTGTGTACATGCTCGGCGTGCGCCAGCCTTTGAAATGGCGGCAGAACGGGGAGCTTGTGGTTGTTGACATCCCTGCGGAGGTTGCCGAGCACAGACCCTGTAAGCAGGCCTACTCCTTCAAGTTGAGGGTGGAGGCAGCCTAGTGACTTCTATCGCTGAATGCGCTGAGGTCCTGGTCCGTTTCCTCTCTGCCATCTGGTGGGGTTTGCTTCGCTAAGGAGACCACTCACCCAATAAATCTCTCGTGAGAATGCATGTGGCTGTTGTCTGCCCGAGCTGGGGCATGAAGGTTGTATGACTGGACGTTCCTCCAATTTGCGGTGGTTCATGATTTCGCTGGTCTTTCTGGCGACAGCTATCAACTATCTTGACCGTCAGACCCTCTCCGTAGTCGCCCCAGTGCTGATTGATCACTTCCACATGAGCAACGAGGACTATTCACGGGTCATCTTCGCGTTCATGTTGGCCTACACGATCATGAACGCGGTTTCAGGTCCTCTAATTGACCGTTTGGGAACACGGATTGGCTATGCCTTGACGACTGCCTGGTGGTCTGTCGCAGCAATGCTACATGCTCTGACAACCGGCGTTTGGTCATTGGCGATATACCGCTTTCTTCTTGGGATGGGTGAGGCAGGGAACTGGCCAGGCGGGGTTAAGGTTGTGGCGGAATGGTTCCCCGTAAAAGAGAGGGCTTTGGCCTCTGGAATCTTCAATAGTGGCTCCGCGGTTGGAGCGATCATAGCACCCCCTCTGGTCGTGTGGATCATTTTGAAAGAGGGATGGCGATATGCTTTTCTTGCGGTGGGTGCCGTGGGTCTCCTGTGGGTGCTTGGATGGTTGTTGACTTATCGCACGCCGGAGGTTGTCGAGGTCGAAGAAGAAAAATCAAACATATCAATGTGGCAGCTGCTGCGCACCAGGTTCGTTTGGAGTTTCACTGTTGCCAAGATCTTCCTGGACCCAGTTTGGTATTTCTATATCTTCTGGTTTCCAGAGTATCTCAAGAGCGCACGACATTTTAGTCTTGCGTCGATTGGGAAATATGCCTGGATCCCGTTTATGGTGGCGGGCCTGGGGAATCTGCTCGGCGGGTGGATGGCGCGGATTCTCCTTGGACGCGGTATCTCAACAACAATATCTCGCAAGAGCGCAGTCACGTTTTTCGCTCTATTGATGGCTGCAGCTATCCCTGCAGTTTTGGTTCGGTCCCCAGGCATGGCGATCGGTCTTGTCTCACTGGCGATGCTGGGTTACACAGGCGTCACGGCCAACATGCTGGCGTTTCCGGCCGATGTGTTTCCCACGAGTGTGGTCGCTACCATCTGGGGCCTTGCCAGCATGGGGTCAGGGTTTGGAGGAATGGTGTTTGCCCTCGCAACGGGCTGGGTCGTTGACCATTACTCCTACGTGCCAGTCTTTGTTGGTTTTGGCCTGATTCCCCTGATAGCCGTTCTATTGATTTGGTTTGTCCTAGGTCCCCTCCGGCCTGTCTTTGGCCAGAATAATACAGGAAAAGCGATTCCCGCTTAGTCTGGCGGATGGTCTGCGGCGAGGCGAATCGTCTCGTTGTCGCATTGAAAACGTATCCCGGCAATGTCCGCGATGCTCTTCATGGGTGGGTCCCTGCTTCCAGCACCAACACCCAGTCCGGGGCGCCGGAACTGTTCTTGCCCGGCGAGGAGAATCGGTGGGTGCCCCGATTAGAGAAGGGCGAGCCAGCAATGGCATGAAACGTATCGTTGGTGGGGTCGAACCAGCGGGCGGTGATGTGATTCTGAAGCTTGCTCAGGGCTACGGTGATCGTTCCGCCCTGCGGCAGGTAGGCCATCCCCAGCGTGCCATCGGGCGTCAAGGCCGCCGTCACATAATTGTTGTCGGCAAAGCGCGACGTGGTAGCCGTGGCCG
>JBJKRF010000158.1:0-36588 GCA_046704785.1 Anaerolineales bacterium
TAATTTCAACCTGCATTTGACGATCAAAGCTCGTTTCTGTAGGAAAAAGCCATATATAGGGCTGTGTGAAACCAGTATGTTCATGAAATTTGTAAAGCTGATCTTGGCTGAATGTGAACCGTGCCAAATATTTGCATCGGATGTACCATGCAAAATCTTCTCAAGAATTTTATCTTGACGACTTGCCATCAGCGATCGATATCGCCCAGGACGATATCAATCGAGCCAATGATCGCCACCAGGTCCGCGACCAGATAGCCGTTCGACATCACCGGCAGCGCCTGGAGGTTGTCGAACGACGGTGTGCGGAAATGGATGCGATAAGGCTTTGGGCCGCCATCTCCTTCCAGTAAAACGCCCAGTTCGCCACGGGGAGATTCGACCGCCACGTAAATGGAACCTTTCGGCGCGTTGAATCCCTCCGTCCACAGCTTGAAATGATGGATCAAGGCTTCCATGCTGGTGCCAATCTCGGAGCGCGGCGGCGGGACAAATTTATAGTTGTTCGAACGCACCGGCCCGATGGGCAACTTATCGAGCGCTTGCTGGATAATGCGGATCGACTGGCGCATCTCTTCGATACGAACGATGTAACGGGCGTAGGTGTCGCCTTGAGTCCGCAACGGGACCTCGAAATCGTATTGCTCGTAGCCGGAATAGGGCGCGAACTTACGGATATCGTAGTTGACTCCCGACCCGCGCAACGTCGAGCCGGTCACGCCCCAGTTGACGGCGTCCTCCGCCGAGATGACGCCAATGTCGACGGTGCGGTCAATGAATAATGGATTCTTGGTCAGCAGGGACTCATACTCATCGATGCGCGCGGGCAGGATCTTCAAAAACTCGCGCACCGCATCCTCGAACTCCACCGGCACGTCGCGCCACAGCCCGCCAGGGCGGAAATAAGTGGTCATCATGCGTTGTCCCGAGCACATCTCACAGATGTCGAGAACCATCTCGCGCTCGCGGAAACAATAGAGAAAGACCGACATGGCCGCCACGTCCAGCGCACAGGTGCCCAACCAAACCAGGTGCGAGGCGATGCGGGTCAACTCCGCCAGGATCACACGGATGGCCTGCGCACGGGGCGGCACATCCAGGCCCAACAATTTCTCCACGGCCAGGCAATAGATGAAGTTGTTGCCAATCGTGTTCATGTAGTCCAAACGGTCGGACATCACCTCGGCCTTCTGGTACGTTTTGGACTCCATGTTCTTCTCGACGCCGGTGTGCAGGTAGCCGATGTCGGGGATGACGTTGAGCACGGTCTCGCCGTCCAGTTCGAGCAGTAACCGCAACACGCCGTGCGTGGATGGGTGCTGCGGGCCCATGTTCAATAACATGGTCTCGCCTTCGAGGGCACGGTTTGAAACGAGGTGACGGAGTTCGTCAAGAGTAACTTCTTGTAAATCAGGCATGTCTACTCCCCGGCGTGCGGCTTGCGAACGTCGATCTCGTCGAAATTAAAAGTAAACTGGGGTTCTTCGTATCCCAACGGATAATCTTTGCGCAACGGGTGGCCTTCCCATTCGAACGGCATCAAGATGCGGCGCAAATCCGAGTGCCCCTCAAATTTGATACCGAACATATCGAAAACCTCACGCTCTTTCCAATTGGCATTGTGGTAAATATCTTCCACCGTCGGGAGGCTTAATTCACGCCCCGAAACCGGGACACGCACATCCAGCGTCAAACAGTTGGGGATGGAGGTAAAGCGGTAGTAGACGTGAAAGCGCGGATTTTCCTCCGGCCAGTAATCGACTGCTGTCAGGGCAGACAAAAGATCGAACCCATATTTGTCGTGCAGCAGCTTGCTGAGCTCGTGAATATGCTCCGCCGACAGAATAAGCACCGTCTCTCCGGCAAATTCACTGGTCTTCGCGCCGAACTGGTTGACCAGAGTTTCTATAAGCTTGGCGTGGTTCTTGCTCATATCAGGCCCAATCCTTGATCCGTTCGCCGCGCACTTTCTCATGCAGGGTGACAATACCGTGCAATAAAGCCTCAGGACGCGGCGGGCAGCCCGCCACATAAACATCCACCGGCACGACTTCATCCACGCCCTGAACGACAGCGTAATTATTGAAGACACCGCCACAGGAAGCGCAATCGCCCATGGCGATCACCCATTTCGGGTCGGGCATCTGGTCATACAGGCGGCGCACAACCGGCGCCATTTTACGCGTCACCCGTCCGGCCACGATCATCAGGTCAGACTGACGTGGGCTGGCGCGCATCAGCTCCATACCGAAACGGCTCATATCGTAACTGGCCGCCTGCGCAGACATCATTTCGATGGCGCAACAAGCCAAGCCGAACAACATCGGCCACATGGCGCTGCTGCGACTCCAGTTGACGACATCTTCAAGGCGCGCCGTCGCAATGCCCATATTCCCAAGTTTTTGTTCTATTCCCATTCCAACGCTCCTTTCTTCCAGGCGTACACGTATCCCACCAATAAGATTAGAATGAAGACGAACATTTCACTTAGAATAAAAACCCCCTGGTTCATCTTCACAAATTTAGTGAAGACAAGCGCCCAGGGGATAAAAAATACCACTTCAATATCGAACAGGATGAACAAGACTGCAATCAGATAGAACCGCACCGGCATACGTCGCGTTCCCGGTCCGATTGGGTTCATACCCGATTCGTATGGCATTAATTTTTTGCCGCTTGGTCGATTTGGGCCGAAAAGCGAGCCCAATACGATTGCGATAATTGCCACCAATGTGGTAACAATGATCAAAATAGCGATAGCAGCATATTCCAGCAGCATAGAGTCTGTCTCCTATTGGTGATAATACGGATGGGGCAATCCTCTCAATTTTGGCGCAAGGCATGTGGATGGTTTTGCCTCCTTCAGGTATATTTCACCAACACCCACACACCAATTTCATAGAGAAGATGCCAGCACCAACGGGCTAGTATAACATAACATTACATCAGTGTTAATTTTCACAAAGCAATGATAATAGAAAACGCGCCGACATCCATCACCTTTTCGGGCGAATTTTTGTCCAGATTGTCACATTCTACTGTTTCTATATGAAACGTCAAGGATATTAGCTTCTTCAAGGGGTTTTTCCATGACAAGGGAAAATAGATGGGGGCAGCGCGACACTTTGCCACACAATACTCGCATAAATCCGCCTCATCCTGCTAATTCCCGGAAAGTCACGATATTCTAATCCCCCAGGGTTTCTTCTTATGGTATGATTTTCGAGTTCGCCAGAAATCGTGCCCATTACGCTTCTTTTATCATTCCCAAAAGAACTGATTTCTCCCACTCATTTTACAGGGACATCGACATGGACGACAAAATTACAATCATTGAAGGCCCAACTCCTACTTTTGAACCCGTTCAGGATGGTTGGGCCCTGGGGCTGAACGAAACCTGTCAGTTTTCTGTCACTGTCATCGCCCGCCTGCGCACCTTCAATGGACCGGCGTTGGTCGAGCGCTGTTATCGCCGCTGGCACAAGAACGAGCCCATCAATTTGCATTACCGCGATGAAATGGGGATCGAAGCCACTGCCCCCATCCTCGCAGCCCGTTCCGTCGAGACGGACGACGGCCAGGTGCTCCTGCTCTGGTTGCACATCGAACGGGACGACATGGAACTGGAGATCGACTCGGACGATTCGGACGACGAGGATTTCGACGATATTTTTTGATTTTTCGCGCCTGGGCATGACCTATGCGCTGACCCGCAAAACGCTCCCACAGGGGGCCCAAACCCTAGTTGCCATTTCAACGCTGTGAGTCTTATGGAATTTGAACCCGTCATTGGCCTTGAAGTACACGTTGAACTACTGACCCAATCGAAGATGTTCTGCGGCTGCCCGGTTGTGGACTCCATCTCGGCCCCTCCCAACACCGCCGTCTGCCCGGTATGCGCCGGGCATCCCGGCACGCTGCCGGTGGTCAACCGGCAGGCCGTGGAATATGCCCTGCGCGTCGCGTTGGCGCTACAGTGCGAAATTGCGCCGGTGAGCATCTTCGCCCGCAAAAATTACTTTTACCCCGATCTGCCCAAAGGCTACCAGATTTCGCAATATGAACAGCCATTGGCCGTGAATGGTCGCATCACGCTGACCACCAGCCAGGGCGAAAAAATCATCCACATTCGGCGCGTGCACCTGGAAGAGGATACCGGCAAACTGACCCACGTCGACCCCGGCGGGAGAGCGGCTTCTTATTCCCTGGTGGACTTGAATCGGTCGGGCGTCCCGCTGCTGGAAATCGTGACCGAACCCGATTTTCACTCCGCCGAGGAGGTACACGCTTACGCCGAATCCTTGCGCTCGCTGGTACGCTACCTGAACGTCAACAGCGGCGATCTGGAAAAGGGCGTAATGCGCATCGAACCAAACATCTCGGTGCGTCCGGTGATCGCGGGCGCAGAACCCGCGCCTTACGGCACCAAAGTGGAAATCAAGAACCTGAATTCGTTCCGCGCGCTGGAACGCGGTGTGGCCTATGAAATCAACCGCCATATTAAATTGATCGAGGCCGGCAAAAAGGTCGCCCAGGAAACCGTCGGCTGGGATGAGGCCAAACAGGCCACCTTCAGCCAACGTTCGAAGGAAGACGCCCACGACTATCGCTATCTCCCCGAGCCGGACCTGCCACCGCTGGTAGTCGACAAGGCCTGGATCGAGACTGTCCGCAAGACGCTGCCGGAATTGCCTTGGGACAGGACCAAACGGTTTGTCAAGGATTACGGCTTGAGCCAGGTGGAGGCCCAGACCCTGGTGGCAGAAAAAGCCATCGCCACGTATTTCGAATCGGCGGTGGAGGCCAGCCCTGGGTCGGCGCGGACCGTTTTTTCCTGGGTAACCGGTGAACTCTTTTCGCTGATGAACGTCTCGGGGCAAAACATCGAGGCGATCAACGTCACGCCGTCGGCTCTGGCCGATTTGCTAAAAATGATCGCCGATGGGGAGATCAACCAGAATACCGGCAAAGCAGTGCTGGCCGAGATGTTCGAGACGGGCAAGCCCGCAGCAGAGATTGTGGCGGCGAAGGGGCTCAAGCAGGTCTCGGACAGCGACTTCATCGCGCTCATCGTGGACGAGGCGCTGGCCGAAAATCCGAACGAGGTTGCCAGCTACAAGGCCGGCAAAACGGCCGTGGCGAATTTTCTATTCGGGCAGGTCATGAGGAAAGCACAGGGAAAAGCCAATCCGCAGGTGGTGCGTACCAAGCTAGAAGGCAAGTTAAAAAATCTGTAAGCGCAAAACCGGTTTGTCTGACAAATTGTCGCCGTTTGTGTGACACTTGCATATTGACGAGGGACCAAAACTAGACTAATGTTAAAGGGCACGATGTTAGAAAGGTGGTCCTTCGCATGGCCCTACGTGCAAAAGACAATCATACAGATCAAGCGGGCACCCGTCCGGGTGCCCGCTTATGCATTCTCATCGAGGGTCTTTGGGAAGCGGCGCGATGAAGCAGATTTGCAGGCAAGCTCCCGTCACGGCGATTCCTGGAGAGCCGCAATGGCCCGTTTACAGGAGAAAATAATGTCCGGACAAATCAACGCGTTTGAAATGGCCCAGAAGCAATTCGACCACGTCGCCAGGTTGCTCAACCTGGACCCACAGATTGCCGAAGTTCTGCGCTGGCCGATGCGCGAATATTCCTTCCGCATCCCGATCCGTATGGACGATGGTTCGCTGCGCGTCTTTCAGGGCTTCCGCGTGCAGCACAACGACGCTCGCGGGCCCAACAAGGGCGGGATTCGTTTTCACCCGTCTGAGACGCTGGACACCGTCCGGGCGCTGGGCACCTGGATGACCTGGAAATGTGCCGTCGCCAACATTCCGCTGGGCGGCGGCAAAGGCGGGGTCATCGTGGACCCGGCCACGCTTTCCACGCCAGAAAAGGAGCGTTTGTGCCGCGGTTGGGTCAAGAACATGTGGAAGAATATCGGCCCGCGCCAGGATGTGCCTGCACCCGACGTGGGCACCACGCCGCAGATGATGGGCTGGATGATGGATGAGTATTCCAAGCTCGTGGGTCAGTACACGCCGGGGGCTTTTACCGGCAAACCCCTGGGCGGCGGCGGCTCGGAGGGACGCACCGAGGCCACCGGTTATGGCGTCATCTTTACGGTGCGCGAAGCGATGCAACGGCTTGGGCTGGATCCGTCCAAATCGGTGGCGGCAATACAGGGCTTCGGCAACGTGGCGCAGTATGCCTCCATCGGTTTTATCGAACTGCTGGGCGGCAAGGTGGCCTGCGTCTCGTGTTGGGATCATTACGATAAGACGGCCTACACCTACAGCCATCCCGATGGCATCGATCCACATTTTTTGAAGACCATTACCGACCAGTACGGCACCATCGATAAGGACAAGGCGGCCAAGGCCGGCTACAGCCTGGAAGAGGGCGACGCCTGGATCGCCAAGGAGGCCGACGTGCTGATTCCAGCGGCCTTGGAGGGCCAGGTAAACACCGACACCGTCCAGAAAATCCATAGTCGGGTCAAACTGGTCGCCGAAGGCGCCAACGGCCCGTGCACTCCCGAAGCAGATAAATTCTTCCAAGACAACAAGATTTTCGATATCCCCGACTTTCTGTGCAATGCGGGCGGCGTGACGACTTCGTACTTCGAGCAGGTGCAGAACGATATGAACTACTACTGGACGAACGAAGCCGTGCTAAAACGCCTGGATACCAAAATGACTCTGGCTTTCCAGGGTGTGATCGAAATGAGCAAAAAGGAACAGGTTTACATGCGCGATGCGGCGTACATGGTCGCCATCGACCGCGTGGTCAGGGCCATGCAGATGCGCGGCTGGGTGTAGCCGGCGATAATTATAGAAGCGGGATAGGGCTTGCCCTATCCCGCTAATTTTTTCTTTCGCTCGCGCGACATTTTTTTGATGGCCGCCTCGCGTTTCATCGCAGTGGCCCTATCGGGTTGTTCCTCAATGTAAACCATCTTCACCGGACGGCGGACACGGGTATAACGCGCGCCCCGCCCGGCGTTATGTTGTTTTTCGCGGCGCGACGGATCAGTCGTCCAACCGGTATAAAAGGTGCCATCGGCGCATTCCAGGATGTAACAGTAGAAAGGCATGCGGGTTATTTTCGCCTTCGGGAGAAATCGCCCATAAAACGGTCCCACATACCGGGGAGATTGTCGAGTTGTACGTCGCCGTCCTGGTCGTCCCACTCTGCGGCCTGACGTTCCGCCCACCAGACGGCGCGACCCAGGCGCGCATGTTCCAGGCGACGATCCAGGTCGTCCTGATCTGCCTTTTCCACAGAGTCGCGCACACGTTGTAAAGAGACGATGGCCGTCTCCAACACGCGCAGTGCGTTCTCGCGGTTGAGCAAGAGCGACTGTAACAGCGAGGCCTGCTCATCATGAGATTCCACCGCGGCGGTGGCCGCCGTAAAAGCGCGCCCGGCCAGTTTGCGGCCTTCCTTCCATCCGGGTTGATCGACGGTGGCGTTGAGCAGCGTAGTCGCCATAATCTGCGGCAGCAGATGGGCAGCCGTCATCAGGCTGTCAGATTCAACCTCGTCCAAGTAAAAGACCTGTGTGCCAATCAGCGCCGCTAAATCCGAAGCCAGCTTGATGGCCTCGCCCGGTGCGTCGGTGGGCGCAACGATTCCCATCATGCCTTTTTTGAACAGATCGGCGCGCGCTGCTTCGATGCCCGCTCCAGAGATGGTCAGGTGCGCCGGCCCGATGACCGGTACCAGTCCCACGTAATAGACACCCTCCGGTGCGAGTGCTTTGAACCAGGCTTCGACCGGCGCTTTGATCGGGGCGGTATCCATTACAACGGCCTCTCGCCGCAGGTCGGGCAGGATCAGCCGCAACGTCTCCTCGATCTCATGCAACGGAAGGCACAGCAACACCAGGTCGGCTCCTTCCACGGCAGCATGCAGCTTCGTCTTGACGGTATCCACTGCGCCCAGTTCCCTGGCCCTGTGCGCCACGTCCCGCTCGCGGTCGTGTCCCACCCGAACGAGCCGCTCCGCATGCTCGGCAAGCGCCAGCCCGATGGAGGCGCCAATTTGTCCGAGACCGATCACCGTAATTTGAGTTGTCATGGGAATTTTCCTGTTATTGGTAACGCCAAAAAGCACAAACTCCCTAGAAATTACCGCTCTCGACGCGGGCCCTTGCAACGGCCCAATCGCACCCACATCTCTTTCCCCTTTTGTGGAATTTCCGGAGAAACCCCAACATTATAACACCGCACTAGAATCAAGAAATCCGGGGACGCCGACCCCGGATTTCTTTTGAAAGGAGGAGAAGAGAAATCACCTTACGACGTTAATTTATCACGTAACCCTCCAACATACTTGACGCTTAACCTACGTTTCCCCTACGTTTGTTAGACAAATGACTTACAGAAGTGAAATTTAAACCACGCCTGAAAGCGGCAAATCAAGGGCACGATATTGCGCATTCCTGTTCAATACAGCCTCCCGGCGTCTTTCGGGAAAAAGCGCATTTTCATGCGCGACATAATATAATGGAGACATGCACCCCGATTTCGTCAAACCTCGCTACGACTCCGGCGGTTTCGCCGGCCTGCCCCAGGTGGTCAAAAGCCTGTTGGGCGGCGCGCCCTATCCCCCGCCGATGGACGGATTGCAGGAGACCTATGACAATGTCATTCTGTTTTTCATCGACGGCTTCGGCTGGCGCACCTTCGAGAAGTTTGCCGCCTACCCCTATCTCGACCAGTTCACCCGTCACGGGCGCGCCGTTAAACTAACATCGCAGTTCCCCTCGACCACCTCCGGGCACGTCACCTGCATCCATACCGGGTTGAACGTAGGCCAGAGCGGAATCTTCGAATGGAACTACTACGAGCCCCAATTGGACGCCATGATCGTCCCGCTGCTGTTCTCGTTTTCGGGCACCGCCGAACGCGACCAACTCAAGTCGACCGGCATCGACCCCAAGCGCATGTATCCGACCACCACGCTCTATCGGGAACTAAAAAAACAGCAGGTCGCCTCGACGGTCTTCCAGCACCGCGAGTACACGCCCTCCACATATTCCAACCTGCTCTTTCGCGGCGCCAACGCACGCAGCTACAAATCCCTGCCCGAGGCGCTGACCAATCTCAAACTGGCCTTGGAAAAGGCTGCCGGAAAGAACTATTACTTTCTATACTACGACAAGATCGACAGCGTCAGCCACGAGTACGGCCCGGACTCGCTGCAAGTCGAAGCCGAGGTCGATATGTTCCTGACCACGATGGAACGCCAATTCTCATCGCTCAAAAAAGGTCGGACGCTTTTTCTGCTGACCGCCGACCACGGCCAATCGGAGGTCGATCCGGCCACGACGATTTACCTTAACAAAGCCTTCCCAGGCATCGAACGCTTTCTGCGCAGCAATGCCAGGGGCGAGTTGCTCGTCCCCGGCGGATCATGCCGCGACTTGTTTCTCTATATCAAAGACGACCGGCTCGACGAGGCCCGCGACCTGCTGTCCAAGGGGCTGGAAGGCAAAGCCGATGTGGTCGAGACCCGCGAGTTGGTAGAAGCCGGGTACTTCGGCGACGAAATCTCCCCGGCCTTCCGCGCGCATGTTGGCAACCTGGTTATCCTGCCGTACCGATACGAGTCAGTCTGGTGGTATGAAAAGAATAAATTCGAACAAAAATTTCACGGCCATCACGGTGGGCTGACGCCCCAGGAAATGGAAATTCCATTATTAGGCCTGGAATTTTAAGTGCTCGTTGGAAAATCCACAGAAAGGCAGGGCTGCCATGGAAACGCTCTATATCGGCCACAGCGGTAAAACCGTTCTTGGCGACCTATGGGTTGCCGTGAACGAGCGCGGGCTGGTCGCCGTGGAATACCCGGCCACGCAGGAAAGTTTCGTCGCCTGGCTGGAAAAACATCACGGTGGCAGCGTGGAGCTTGCGCCTGATAAAGTCGGCAAGGTTGTCGAACAGTTAAAAGAGTATGCCGCCGGGAAACGTCGCACATTCGAGCTGCCCATCGACTGGTCGGTGTTGAACGCCTTCCAACAGAAAGCCCTGAAAATCACCTACGACATCCCCTATGGGGAGACTCGCACCTACAAAGAAATCGCCAGCGAATTGGGAAATCCGCGCGCCGCGCGGGCCGTCGGACGCGCCGAAGCCACCAATCCAATGCCGGTGGTGATTCCCTGTCACCGCGTAGTAGGCACCGACCGCAAGCTGCACGGCTACGGCGGCGGGACAGGTCTGCCCACCAAGGAATGGCTGCTCAAGATGGAAAAAGCCTTGATCGCTTAACGCCCATCGTTCGATTGACGGAGGCAACATGCAAAGACGAAAAAAGAGCGGCATCAAACGCCCGCCAGCCGTGACCATCGTCGCCTGGGGCATCATCATCCTGTTCCTGGTACGCCTGTACCAGGTCGTCCAGCCCTTGCTGCAAACGAACGTCTTCCGCCACGGCATCAACGGACCGTTGTTCATACAATACCGGCTCACCCCACTGGGCAACGCCATTTTTGCCAGCGCATGCTATCTCGTGCTCTCCCTGGCGGGCATCGTCGTCCTGGTCGGATTCCTGCGTATGAGGCGCTGGAGTTGGGTCATCCTGATGGCCTGGACGGGGATTTCATTAGCCATCTCCCTCGTCGACTATTTCTACCGGGAGCCTAATTTCATTGTGATGGCCTCCGACACGATCATCGCTTTTGCCCTCAACCAGGCCGACGTACAGCGTATCTTTGGCATCAGGACAGACGCCGGTGAGCTCCCCTCCTGAAAGCGCCCTCCCGACCACGCAAAAGAAAGAATCCGCCGACCTGGCGCTGCTGCGCCGCTATGAACCGGTGCTGCGCTTCACCCAGGGCGAGCAATTCTACCCAACAGACGTCGACCGTTACGTCAAGGAATGCAGCCTGTGGGAACATCCCCCGGAGGGCCGCGACCGGCTGCTGGTCGCGCAGGGAGACCTGAGCCTCGACGAACTCGTCCGGCTGCGCCCCGCCCCTTTCGGCGCCGTCCACTACCTGCGTTTCGTCGAACCCCTCAGTCTGTCTGAATCGGCGCAGGTGCTGGCCGACCAATTGCGCCTGCGCAGCCTGCTCAAGAACTACTTCCGCGCCGGGATGGGGCGCCTGGCCCGTGGCGGTCTGCTACCGCGCATCGTCGATGCCCTGTTCAGCGCCTCCTTTCTCCTGCGCGGGCGCGTTCCTGCTGCCAGCGCCGCTGCCGCCGAACTCGATTACTTCCACATGCGCGCCCAGAAGGAGCGCTACGTCTACTATGGGCGCGTCGCTCATGAGAACGGTTGGACCGTCCTGCAATATTGGTTTTTCTACTGCTACAACAGTTGGCGCTCCGGATTCAACGGAGTCAACGACCACGAGTCCGACTGGGAAATGATCAGCATCTATCTCTACGAAAACGGGGAACAGCTCGCCCCGGAGTGGGTGGCCTACGCCTCACACGATTTCCACGGCGACGACCTGCGCCGGCGCTGGGACGACGCCGGCCAACTCGATTTCATCGACGGCCATCCGGTGGTGTACGTCGGCGCGGGGTCACATGCCTCATATTTTTGTCGCGGCGAGTACCAGGCCGAGGTCAATCTCGACCTGCCGGCGTGGGTGAGTCGCGGGCTTGAGTCCTGGAACAATGCCTGGACGACGTTGCTGGGGCAGCGGCCCCTCAACCCGTTCCGGATCCCGTTTGTAGACTACGCCCGCGGCGACGGTTTAAGCGTCGGACCCGGACAGGCCAAAAGCTGGTTGCCCGAACAGATCGACGAATCCACGCCCTGGGTGAGCCAGTATCGCGGCCTGTGGGGCCTGTACGCCCGGGATCCCATCTCAGGTGAGAACGCGCCTGCCGGCCCGATGTACAACCGCGATGGTTCGCCGCGCGGCTCCTGGTACGACCTGCTGGGCTTTGCCGGGCTGGACAAGGTTCCGCCACCGCCCCAGGCTTTGCGCCTGCTCGAAGAGAACTGCGCCGGAATCAGCGCGCGACAGGCTGCGCTACGCAAGCTGATTCCCAACAAAGCCGGGGAACTGCAATCCCTGGGCATCAAATTGAAAAGCATGGAGGGCAATCCTCACCTGGCAAAGCAGCATGCCGCGCTGGGAAAACAGATCGAGACGCTCGTGGCCGAAGTGCGCGGCTTGCGCCGGGAAAGGTCTGAAAACGCCGCCATGCTCGAAGGCTTGAGCGAGCGCCTGACGCGCCTGAAGCGTGGCATCAAAGACGACCCACGCGCGCACATCCACCACTTGGCGCTGCCAACACGCGTGGCACACATGCGTTTCGACCGCGCCGCCGAAACCTGGGCCGCTATCAGTTTGAGTTTGCTGCTCTTTGTGATTGTGGGCCTGATGTTGTTGACCCCCCATTTCCTGATTCTCGGCCTGGCGCTGATCACCATCCTGTTCGTTGTAATCGAGTCGATCCTGCGCGGCGCTTTCGTCCAAACGGTGGGCTTGATCAGCACTCTGTTGGCGATTCTGAGCGCCCTCATCCTGGTTGTCCATTTCTGGTATTGGATCGTCATGGGGGCCTTGCTGGCTATGGCGATCTTCCTGATGTGGCAGCGCTTGCGTGAACTGGCCGGTTAAACGAATTTGTGGGAGGTGGACGGCGCAAAGCGCCACTACTTCACAGCATTGATAAAATCAGCCAACAGACCGTAAGCGGTGGTATGCGGGCCGGGGTCTTTTTCCAAAACAGACAGTTCACCCAACACGTCAGTCTGGAACTCGATGATGGAGGTAGAGCCTTCTGTGCTGAACATGGGCGACGTAGAGGAGACCAGTTCTGGGGCGACCTTACCGATGACAGACTCCCCATCCCGCTCGGCGGAACAGACCAGTTTATAGCGTTTCCCCTCGTCCTTGGCCTTGGCAATCATCTCCGGCGTTACGCCACGGATGCCTTCCCGCTGCACTTCCTGCGGCTTGAGCGGCACGTCCATCAGGACGGTGGCCAGCGCCGCAACTTTGATGGCAGCGTCCCAGCCATCCACATCGGCGGAGGGGTCTGTTTCGGCAATGCCAATCTGCTGGCAGTACGCCACCGCGTCGTCAAAGGATTCGCCACTTTCCATGCGCGTCAAAATCACATTCGTCGTGGAATTGAGGATGCCGTGAAAAGATTTGAGCTGCGCGGCAGGCAGAGAGCCGCGAAAGAGGGAAAAGATCGGTGCGCCGTCCATCACCGTGGACTCGAAGTAAAAGTGTTTGCCCCTTTCGGCGGCAAGCGCTTTGAGTTCGTGATAACCGTACACCACTATTCCCTTGTTGGCCGTGCAAACATGCATGCCCAACGCCAACGCCACGCGCACATGATCAAGCGCGGGTTGGCCGGTCTCATGATCGACCGGGGTATTTTCGAAGAGCACATCGGCGTTACACTTGCGGACGAAATCCAGCGAATCGGCAACGAGCGTATGGGTCACCAGATTCAGCGAGCGCCCACTACGGATCAGGTCGAGAGCGCCGTACAAGTCGACTCCGCTGGAGTTCACCAACATCCCGTGATGAGAGGTGGCGATACCCGTCACTGAGAAGGTGATATCATAGCGTTCCTTGAGTTCGTTCTTCTTTCGCAGCAACAGTTCAGCCAGCGCGCGGCCTACATTGCCGAAGCCTAAAAATGCCAGTTTGTAATGCGCCATGTTCTCCTCCGGAGGATCACAAAAAAATTTCGCAAAGAGTTCATTTGTTGCGGTATAGCATTATGAAGTTGCCACGATAGAATTTCTAAGTAAAGTTATAATGGCGGATATGGATAGGCCCGCCGACGCTCAGGGGGATATGGAAACTTCTGGGTGGCGATCAAGGTCCGAGCACGCGCATTGAGCGCGGTGAGTTCAGTCGGGCTAAGGTAGGCTGCGAGGTCAGAGAACAAGCCCACGGGTTGTTTGAAGCAGTCATGTAAATGTTCTACGCTGGAAAGAAGCTTCGCGGGGATAGCGTCTCCGGCGAAATCCCATACGACGGTCCGCAATTTATTTTCTTCGTGGAAGCATAGCCCGTGATCAATGGCATACAGGTGGTGGGTGCCCTGCTCGAAAAAGATATGGCTACCCTTGCGATCGGCATTATTGGTGATCAAGTCGAACAGCGCCACGGGGCGCAACGCCTGACGATCTTGCGGAGTAAAATTGAAGTAGTGGTAATCCGGATCGTACTCAATATATTGCTGCAATGAGCCGGGGCCATAGGGACCATCGTGGCGAAAGGTGGTATAAGGGACTAGCGACCATGCCAGCATTTCACTGACATAATAAGCAGCGACTTCACGCCCAGCCAAGCTGTTCTCAGGAAAATCCCAAAGCGGTTGTTCGCCCTGTTGTGGTTTGTACACAGCCGGGATTTTCTGACCACCGTAATTTAGTTTAGCCAGAAAAGTATAGTTTGAGCCAAGCATGAACTGGCCCTCCAATTCGATTTCGCCTTGAGCGAAGGCCTCACATAAAAATTTATCTGGCATACCGGTTCGCAAGAAGGCCGCAGGGGCAGGTCAATGACGGTACCCGTTCTTCTTCGGACAGAAGTGTCCCTCCGGGTCCATGGGCTGCCCACATTGTGGACAGATGGGCCGCCCATGCTGGACGACTTCCATCCCCCAGCGAGCCAGGGCGCGCGCCTGGGAACGGGTACACCAAAAACGAATGACTGCAGCTTCTTCGGCATCATCGCCATCCATCAGGATTTCACGAGTAACAATAACGACCAGATCACGCTCTTTATCATATCCCAGGCCGATTTCTCCGGCTCGGAAGACGGGTTCAACCGGCGGGTTGATGCGCATGTGTTCTGCTACAAATTCCGCCGACGCATCAGAAAGGCCAGGGCTTTGTGTGTTAATTTGCGCCAGGAATTGTTCGACACCCACCGCGAGCGACTGGAGTTGCACCTTTTCTATGATGACCGTCACGGTTCGCGCCGCCTGCCAGGCCTGAATGTAAAATACACGTTGGCCCGGCGCGCCGATTGCATCTGCCGTGATATGGTCACAGGGATCAACATCAATTTCAAAACGTGGCATCACTCGGTCCTGGGGAAAATCTGGAGTTAGTATACCAGAAATCCAACTGTAAGGACTTCGTAGAGGAGCGAATAAGGCTCTTGTAGCATAATTACGATAAGTAGGTATGTTGGTATGATGGCTACCCAACCAAGGTCGTTTCGATTTTTTCTCGACCATGTCTTGGCAAATCACCGAATTCATTGGTACGTCGTCTTCGGCCTGGTCTTCATATTGCCCTGGGTTTATGGCAATTTTAATGTCCTCTGGGTTGTATTGCTTCCTGTGCTCTTGATTATTGTATCTACGGGGGTTTTCCACATCCTTTATCATCAAATCGAAAAGAAGGGCGCCTCCCCGCGCTCATTGAAATACCTGCGGCTCTACGTCTTTTTGGAAAGTTGCATCGACCTGATCGCCATTGGGATTGGGATACACATCAGTGGAGGTATTTTCAGCCCCTTACCTCTCCTGCTTATCATTTATATGGGAATCATTTCGGTCTTTTTCCCAACAGACCTTTTGGTGGGGCTGAACATTATAACCATCCTGATCTACGTTGGCCTGATACAGGCCTACACTCACAATTGGCTGGAACCTGTCGTTTTATTCCCCTTTTTCTCCACCCTTCTGATGAATAGCCGCTCCCAAAACGTCATCCAGGGCTTTTATCTATCCGCCCTGGTGGTGAATGGCATCATCATCTGGATCCATTCACACAAAGTGCAGCAACAGTGGTTGGCGACCGATGAGCAGGCCGATTTTCTCAAGCATCTGCATCACCTGACAAGACTGGGACTCGAATACAACAATTCCCAGGTGCTCTACGGCGCATTGGCAAACGAAAGTCGCCCGTTATTGGGTTCCGACAACATCTATATTACGCGCTTTGACGATGATTCGGGCCAGGTCTGGCCGATGGCAGCCGCCGGAGAGACGGACGAGGAATATAAATCTATGCCGCCTGCCCTTCGCAATGACCGTACGCTGACCCGTTCGGTGCAACAGTTACGCAAGCCATTGGCCGTGGAGGACCTGTTCTGTTCACCGTACATTTCTCCCAAGAGCGCTCGCCAGTTAAACTCAAAGTCTGGTCTGGCTATTCCGTTGTTCGTCGGAGCCAGCCCCGTTGCGTTCTGGCAGGTATTACACCCAGAGTCAGGTCTATCTGTCCCGTTGTTCGGTATGCCGAATGCGCGCTTCCTGGGAGCCATGTTAGTGACCTACGAATCGCGCCATTACTTCAGCCCGGAAGAAATCGAACGGGCGCAACAGGTGGGAGACATGGTGGCCCTGCTGATTTCCCGCCTACGCTTGCACGAGGAAACTTTACGGCGTGCAGACATGCTCGGCGAACTGAGCAGCCAAATTACCGACCTGACCTCCGACCTGCAACGGACCACGCTCCTGCCAGCCATCGTAGAATCAGCGCGCAGCCTGCTCAAGGCACAACGCGCGGCTCTGCATCTTTACGATCGGGCAAGCGAACAGATCCGCTGCGAGTTTGCCGTCGGCCTGTCAGAAGACTATATCGCACAGTTGACAAATCGCTTTAACCAGATACCCGGCGCCCAAGTACTCGACGACAAGTTTTACGTGCTGATTCCAGATGTCCATCGCGACTCGCGCACCAGCCCGGTGCAAGACCTGATCGCATTCGAAAAATTCCGCGCCTACGCCATGTTCGCACTCCCCTCGCCAAACGGCTCGATGGGAGCCCTTTCCGTCTACTGGGACCAGCCGCACGCCATCTCCGCTGAGGAGGTGACGGTCGCTCGCATGTTCGCACAACGCGCCGGAGCTTTGCTTTATAACGCCGTCCTCTACGCTCAAGCATCCGAAGAGTCGCTGACCGACATGTTGACCGGCTTGCCCAACCGGCGGTTCCTGGCCCAACGCATGCAAGACGAATGTAAACGCTCCATTCGTTACCACCATCCCTTTGCCTTACTGATGATCGACCTGGACGGATTCAAGACGATCAACGATGAATTTGGACACCCTATCGGCGACAGCGTCTTGCAACAAATTACCAAGGTGATGCAAAGGATGATCCGCTCCACCGACTTTCTGGCGCGCTACGGCGGCGACGAGTTTGCCGTCATTTTGCCAGAAACCGCCCACGATGCAGCCTGGTACGTCGCTGAAAAACTGCGTCGTGGACTTTCATCCACGGCGTTGCACCTGCCGAACGAGATCCAACGCAGCCTGTCGGCCTGCGTTGGAATCGCCGTCTATCCGGATGACAGTTCGGATGCCAACAAGGTGTTGCACATGGCAGACCGTCGCCTGTACGAGGCCAAACACAAAGGCGCCGGGCACGTCGTCTGAACGTTCCACAAGACAAAATGGGGGCTTCAATCCCAAAATGCTTTCGCTGAAACAAATGTGCTACAATAATTGCATCAAGTACTGTGAGGAAAGGAAGCCTCTGTGGATCGACAATTATTCGTTGACCGCTTGCTGGAGTCAGAGAACCTGACAGGTAATCTCGAAGACGACGATGCCAACCTCCTGCTCGACTGGGGAATTGCACAGATCGACGGGCTGATTGCAGGCCTCGAAGATGACGAACTGGCAGGGACAAGAATCAATCATCTGATGCGCTTCATGCGTAGCATCAATGAATTGGCCGGCAACTTACAAGCGACGACATCCCAGGCACTTTCCGATCTGTTGGAACGTTACGTCACCACGTTCGGACAGGGGCATCAAGCTAGCGATTCCGAGCGCAGCAAGGCAGCCGCCACACTCTCCAGCATGGAACCCGGCGCCGCCATCCGTTACCTGCTCGATTGGTGTCGTCCGCGTTAATAGGCGACAAACCGTTAAGCGAGATTTCCGCATAAAAGGGCGCGGCAAAGATGCGTAATGTACGACGATGATTCCCAGAGAAAAAAATAACCTTTCAAGGTCCGAAAAAGGAGTAAACCATGCCTAACACAAGAGGAAGCCGGCAAGGAATTACGTTTGGCGGTCTGTTGGTCGTCTTGGTCCTTATCGTGGTAGCCATTTTTTTCCCGAATCTCAGTCAGGGCGCCAACACACCGACGCCCGCATCCGGCGGAAATAACGGCCAGGGCAATACAACGGGGAATCCAACCATCGCATCGCCGGGAAGTGGCGGGGGAACCTCCAGTTGGGTACAGGTCTATTTCACCGACCCGAACCCGCCTGACCAATTGGGCAACGGCATTGACCGCTATGTGATCACCGAGATAGACAGGGCCGTACAGACCATCGACGTGACCTCGTTCGATCTAAACTTGCCCAGCTTCGTTAACGCCGTCGTAGCGGCAGAACAGCGCGGCGTGCAGGTGCGGGTGGTCTACGATGGCAAGAACGGCTCACAGACGTTGAGCGCTTCCGAATCGCCCTCAGGGCAGGCCTTCGACGCCGTCAAAGTCATGAAGGGGGCCGGAATCCCGCTTGTCGACGATGGCCGCTCGAACGGCCTGATGCACGACAAAATGATCATCATCGACCACAGAATCCTGTTCATGGGCTCCTGGAACATGTCGTACAATGACACGTTCCGCAACAACAACAATCTATTGGAAATTACAAACCCAACCTTGATCGCCAACTACCAGGCAAAATTCGACGAGCTTTTCACCGATAGACGCTATGGAACCAAGGCCCAGGTTGGGGCCCTGACGCCGCAATTGACCATCGATGGCACTCAGGTATTCAACTACTTCTCGCCTGTAGACCACGTGACAGATAAGTTGGTGACGCTGGTGAGCAGCGCACAGACCTCCATCCGATTCATGGTCTTTACCTATACCGACCAGGGCCTGGCAAACGCGATGACCGAGCGTTTTCAGCACGGAGTCGACGTGGCCGGGGTCATCGAAGACCGGGGTGCATCGCAAGGCGCGATGGTTCCGCTGGCCTGCGCCAAAGTGCCTGTGAAAGTGGATGGCAATAAGTACACCATGCACCACAAGGTGATTATCATCGACAACAGAATCGTCGTCACCGGCTCGTTTAACTTAACAAAGTCGGCGGACACAAGCAATGACGACAATGTGCTTATCATTTATGACCCGGCGATTGCCCAACAGTTCCTGAATGAGTTTGCCCGGGTAGACGCAATCGCCAAAGACCCCAACCCATCAAGCGTCAAGTGCCCCTAATGCCGCAACTTGATGAAAGTGGAGAGCGCAAGACCTGTTTTTCGGAGAAGAAATTCAGAATGCAACCCTACAAAGTTGCGGTACTAGAAAACGGGAGATGCAGTGGGGGGCCCGATTTCGGTTCTCTGGGAATCTCCGTGATAAAGGCTGTATGTGGCAGTCGTTTTGGCGCTTTTGCGCAAAACCACCCCTATATATAGGGGCTACCACGCTAATTCTCAGAGAGCCCCAATTTCACAAAAACTTACAACAGGTATCCGGCGAAAAACTCGCCGGATACCTGTTGTCTTGTGGCGAGTTCAAACAGCTTTCGAACATCCCTTTTAATTATTGACCCTTGCTTTGTTTCCTCTTACAATGTTTTTATAGTGTGTGCACGCAATGTACTCGCCAGCGTAATCTGATTATGTTATGTGCACACGAAAAGTTGGTCTGCATTTAAAGGTACCGGTTCTCCAAGAGTAGCCGGAGAAACGGGGCGTTTGTGGGGTGTTCATCAATGAGGCCAAAAGCCATCCCACATCTCTCCACCTCCACGAAAATTCCAGAGAGCCAGGGCGCTTTTTATCTACCGGAGGAAGAAATGCCCACACCGTTTGTCTCCAAACGTGCACCTGCCTATAAAGATGTGCCTGATGAGAAATGGAATGATTGGCGCTGGCAATTGAGCAACCGTTTGAACAGCGTCGAGGAAATCGAAAAAATTTTTGCGCTGACGTCGAGTGAGCGCAAAGCCCTGCAAACCAGCGGACTCTTCCGCGTGGACATCACCCCTTATTTCATCTCCTTGATCGACCCGGACGACCCGGACGACCCAATCCGTCAACAGGTCATTCCCCGCTCGGAGGAGCTACAAGCTTTCACCGCGATGATGGAAGACTCGTTGGCCGAGGACAAACATTCGCCGGTACCGGGCCTGGTGCACCGCTACCCCGACCGCGTACTGATGCTGGTGACCACACAGTGTGCATCATACTGTCGGTACTGCACGCGCTCACGCATCGTTGGCAACCCCGCAGCCACGTTTTCCCGCCAGGAGTTCGAGCTGCAACTTGACTATCTCAAGCGGACGCCCCAGGTACGCGACGTGCTGCTCTCCGGCGGTGACCCGCTGGTGCTTGCACCGAAAATCCTGGAAGAAATCCTGGGCCGCCTGCGCGACATCCCACACATCGAGATCATCCGTATTGGAACGCGCGTACCGGTCTTCCTGCCCATGCGCGTCACGCAGGAATTATGCGACACGCTGCAAAAATATCATCCGCTATGGATGAATATTCACGTCAACCACCCCAACGAGATTTCAGTCGAACTGGAACAAGCGACCGACCGCCTGACTCGCGCCGGCATCCAACTGGGTAACCAGTCGGTTCTGTTGGCCGGTATCAACGACTGCATCCACATCCAGCGCGACCTGGTTCAAAAGCTGGTGCGCATCCGTGTGCGCCCCTATTATCTCTATCAGTGTGACCTGGTAGAGGGCGCCGGGCATTTCCGCACACCCGTCGCCAAAGGCATCGAGATCATGGAAGGCTTACGCGGCCATACGTCCGGCTACGCCGTACCGCAATATGTTATCGATGCGCCCGGCGGCGGCGGAAAGATTCCCGTCATGCCGAACTATCTCATCAGCATGTCAGACCACAAGGCCATCGTACGCAACTACGAAGGCTACATCACCACTTACGAAGAACCGACCATCTACAAAGTGCACGACCCGGCTACCTGCAAATACTGTCAGAACAAGCGACCCGAGTCCGGGCAGAGCGGCGTGAGCGGGCTGCTGGATGGCGAGGATATGTTCATCAAACCTGAAGGCTTCGACCAATTACACGACCGCCACGGCACCCAGCACCGCCTGAAGGATGAACACAAATGGAAGCCGCTCGGTATTGGCGCGGGTGATTCCAAGAGTCCGGCAGCAGCAGAGGATGCAGACCTTTGAGCACCCCAGCAAATCCGTTTCACCAAGTCGATTCGATTCTCAAAGACTCAAAAACCACCTGGCAATTACGGCAAGTATGCGTGTTAGAATCAGAAAAAAGGAGAGCAAAAAGCTAACTATGAAAACTTTTCGCCTATTTATTTCTACACTCGTCATTGCCATGCTCCTGGTGGCTTGTGCTCCATCAGCACCTGCCGCGCCCTCACAGGAACAGATTGCCGCTGCCGTAGAAGCCACGTTATCTGCCATGCCGGCAGCGCCACAAGCGTCGCCTGTTCCCACTTATACTCCGTATCCAACTTACACGCCTTTCCCAACAGAAGCGCCAACGCAGCCGCCTTTGCCCACTTTGGGGCCCACCTCGACAAACGTCCCGACCATCGCGCCGCCTGCTCCTTCGTCGGGTGGAGGCACCGGCGGCAGCACAGGGAACAGCAAGTACGCCTGCACCATCCTCTCCCAAAGCCCGGAAAATGGGGACTCTTACGGTTCACGCGATTCGTTCGACGCCACATGGACCGTACAGAACACCGGAACAGACGTATGGGAAGTTCACGGCATTGACTACGCCTATATCAGTGGCACCAAACTTCACACCCATAGCGACGCCTACAATCTTCCCAGTAACGTAGGCATTGGTGGAAAAATCAAACTCACCGTCGACATGCTTGCGCCAAAAGCCGCTGGCAATTACACCACCACCTGGGGCCTCGAAACCGGGAGCAATGTCTTCTGCACGCTTAGCTTAACCATCAACGTCCGTTAGCGCCGTCACTTCGTCCAAGCGACGAACTCCAGTAAGACAGGATTCTCTTGAAAAAGACCACTCCTCTCCTGATTTCACTTTCGCTCATCCTGACAGCCACCGCCTGCTTGACGGGGCTGTCAGGAATCCCCACGCCAATTCCACCGCCGAACACCCCCGATGTCGTGCTCACCAGCCTGGTACAGACTCTGACGGCCATCCCGGCAGCAAACCTGACAGCGGCAGCACAGGCGACTAGCGCGGCAGCAACGCCAATCATATCGGCCACGCCCCTTCCAAGTAATACGCCCGTTCCCAGTCTGACCCCCATTCCCTCGTTTACGCCCATCTTTACCGACACGACAACGCCCTCAGAAACACCGGGAACGCCCACAGTCGACTATGCCTGTCAACTCGTCTCGCAAAAGCCGGAACTTGGGGCCGTTTACACACCCAAACATTCGCTTGACTCCATCTGGAACGTCAAGAATACCGGCTCAGAGACCTGGAATATAGGAGAGGTCGTCTTGAAATATATCAGTGGCGCAAAACTTCAAACGAAGCAGAAAACCTATGATTTGAAGGCAGACGTGGTCTTTGATGACACGATTGATGTAGCTGCAGATATGGTAACGCCCAAAGAACCCGGCTATTACAAAGCCACCTGGGGATTAAGCCGAGTAGCCGACGACAACGTCTTTTGCACGCTGACCGTTTTCATCGTTGTGCAATAACTCGGGATTTTTGCGTCGAGGAAGCGGTCAGATGAGTCACATCTTCGAAATTTATTCGGAGAGCACTCATCGTGTCGCCGACCTCAGGTATCCCCGGAGGATTAATTTTGGCTTTTTTGCTCAGTACCAACCTTTAGCGGAATAGGAGTCAAACTATGCACTATCGGCGCCTGGGCCGTTCTGGCCTGAAAGTCAGTGAAATTTCGCTTGGAGCATGGGTGACCTTTGGCTCGCAGGTGGACGAAAAGCAGGCGCTCTCGCTGATCGAAACCGCTTACGACCTGGGTGTGAACTTCTTCGACAATGCGGACATGTACGCCAACGGCGAAGCCGAGGTCATCATGGGAAAAGCCATCAAGGCGTTGCGACGCGAGGCGTTGGTGGTCTCTTCGAAAGTTTTCTGGCCGACCATGCCCGGCCCCAACGGACGCGGCCTTTCGCGCAAACACATCAACGAGTCGATCAACGCCACCCTCCGACGGCTCAATACCGATTACGTCGACCTGTACTTCTGCCACCGCTTCGACCCCGATACGCCCATCGACGAGGTCGTCTACACCATGGACCTGCTCATTCGCCAGGGCAAAATTCTGTACTGGGGCACGTCTGAGTGGCGGGCCTGGCAAATCACAGAGGCCTTCAACGTGGCGCGGCAAAACCATCTCGCGCCGCCGACGATGGAACAACCGCAGTACAACATGCTGCACCGCCAACGTGTGGAAGTGGAACTGGCCCCGGTATGCAAAGAATTCGGTATCGGCCTGACCACCTGGAGCCCGCTCGACAACGGCATCCTGACCGGCAAATACAACGAGGGCATTCCCGAAGGCAGCCGGGCCTCGATGGAAGGCATGGGCTGGATCCGCGACCGCATCACGCCGGAGTTGGTGTCCACAGTGCGCCACTTGAGCGAGATTGCCGAACACCTGCACGTCAGCACGGCGCAACTGGCCCTGGCCTGGCTGCTGCGTCGCAAGGAGATCAGCAGCGTCATCACCGGCGCCACCAGCGGGAAACACCTGGAAGAAAACGTCGAGTCGGCAGAAGCGGTCGAGAAACTTAGCGACGAAATCCTGGAGCGAATCGAACAGGTGCTGGGGAATCATCCCGAAGAAGACTGATAAAAAAGTGCCGCGCACATTCCAGATGCGTGGCACTTTTTCCCACATGAAAGGTCGGCGTGGAGCCGGCCTTTTTGTATTTCAACTACGCAACTTGGCGCCCAATTCGTTTTCCAGGCGCCGGACGATGCGGTTGCGAATCTGTGCAGCATCCTTATCAGTCAACGTCCCCTCGAAGGATTGATACACCAGGTTGTACGCCAGCGATTTCTTACCAGCGCCGACCTGTTCGCCGCGGAAAACATCGAACAACTGGACGTTGGACAACATCTTGCCACCCGTCTGACGGATGAGTCCTTCCACGCGGTCGGCGGGCAGGGTTTCGTCGACGATGACGGCGATGTCTTCCAAAACCGGCGGGAACTCGGAGACGGGGTTCGTCGGGTAACCGACGGGGGCCGCCCGCAGGACGGCTTCGAGGTCGAAATCGGCAGCCAGCACCGGAGCGACGAAATCATAATTTTCGGCGACCAGTGGGTGGAGTTCGCCGAACACGCCCAGGGCGCTGTCGCCCAACAAAACGGAGGCGCACTTTCCGGGGTGGAAGGAAGGATGCTCCGCCGGGGCGTAGGTCACGTCCAGGTGCAGTTCACTCATCAGCGCCTCGACCAGGCCCTTTAAGTCGTAAAAGTCCATTTTGACGCCCAGGTTGGTATCCCAGGCTGGGGTGTAACGCCGACCCGTGAGGGCAATCGCCAAGCGATGCGGCTCTTCAGGCAGATCGTCCGGCTTCGGGATGAATACCGGCCCGACTTCGAAGAACGTCAGGCTATCGCTCAACCGGGCGTTTCGCTCGACGACGTTCAGCACCGAGGACATCAGGCTGCGCCGCATAACGCGTTTCTCGGGCGCAATCGGGTTCGACAAATACACATAGTCCAAGCCGGGATTGGGCACGCCCTTGGGTAACAGGCGGTTTTCATTCTCCGGGGCGGTCATACGATGCGTAATAATCTCTTGCAGCCCCAGCGCCGCCAGGATGTCGCGCACGCGCTCCTCGGCCTCCAGCGTGGGATTGCCACGCTGCGGGGGCAACGTATCGGCCATGCGCGTTTCAGGGATGCGGTCGAAGCCGTACAGGCGGGCCACTTCTTCCATGATGTCGGCCACGCCCACCACGCCTTCGCCAATGTCCATGCGGAAAGGCGGCGTTTGCGCCAGGATTTTCCCGTCGCGGTGTTCGCACTTGAACTCCAGGCGTTCGAGCATCTCGACGATTTCGCCGGTGGACAGGTCGATGCCCAGGATGCGCTTCACATCGCCGGGAGTGATCTCTACGACGGGATCGGCCGGCGGCAGCGGATAGACGTCCACCATACCGGGCGCCACCTTTCCACCGCTCCAGGCCGCCATCCAATACAGGCAACGCTTCAGGCCCAGTTCGGCCAGGGCCGGGTGCACGCCGCGCGAAAAACGGAAGGAGGCTTCGGAGGGCAGGTTGTGGGCCAGCGCCGTCTTGCGGATGTTGATGAAATTCCAGGCCGCCGCCTCGAGCAGCACGCTGGTGGTACTCTGTGCACGTGCGCTGGCTTTTCCCACCTCGCTGGTGCGCTCCGGGCCGGTGGCATCCAGCACCTCTTCCGAGGCGTCGTAGACCTCGCTCTCGGCGCCGCCCATCACGCCGGCGATCGAAAGCGGGCCTTTTTCGTCACAAACCAGCACATTGGCCGGCGTCAACTTGCGCTCCACGCCATCCAGCGTGGTCAGTTTCTCGCCGTCTTTGGCCGCGCGCGTGCGAATGGTAATGGCCTTGCCGTGCGCCCGTTCGGCCAGCACAGCGTAGTCGAAGGCGTGCAACGGTTCGCCAATCTCGAACATGGTGTAGTTGGTGGCATCGACGATGTTGTTGATCGGACGCATACCGGAAACGCGCAGGCGACGCTGCACCCAATAAGGGCTGGGCCGGATTTCGACATCGCGGATCAGGCCCACCGTGAAGCGTGGATTCAGCGTCGGGTCGCTGATCTCGATTTTGACTTTCGCCTCCACCGACTCTCCGGCAGCGTCCAACGTGAACTGTGGGTTTTTCAGCGGCCGTTGGGCCAATGCAGCAATCTCACGCGCCAGGCCCAAAATGTTGGCATTGCGCGCCATGTTGGGGTTGATTTTGACTTCCAGCACGGCATCGCCCATGTAATCGGCCAGCGGTGCGCCCACTGGCGCATCCGCATCGAGCAGGATGATGCCCTCGTGGTCGTCAGAAATGCCCAATTCCTTTTCGGAGCAAACCATCGAATACGATTCCACGCCGCGAATCTTGGCGCGCTTCAAGGTGGTCAATTGCAGTCCGTCGGCGTGACCGTCATACAGGGTGGCGCCTTCTTTGGCGTAGGTCACCTTGAGCGGGTTGGGCAAAGGCCCCTTGCCTTTGAACTCGAAGATGTTGGGGGCGCCGGTCAGGACGACGTGTTCCTGCTGGCCGTCGTTCAGGCGACACAAAGTCAACCGGTCTGCGTTGGGATGCGGCATCACTTCGAGAATTTCGGCCACGACGATCTTCTCACGGTCCCAGGCGATGCCGTTGAGCTTGAAGCCATATTTGCTCTCCGTGGGCATGTCCAGGCCCGCGTAACGAATCTCTTCCACTTCCATGCCAGAGACGGTCAGCAGGCGGGCAATTTCCTCCACCGGCAGGTCAACGTCGACGAAGTCTTTCAACCAGGAAACAGATACCTTCATGCCGATCTCCTAAAACTGTTCGAGGAAACGAATGTCGTTTCCCCAGAAATAGCGAATATCATCGATCTTATAACGTAACATAATCTGTCGTTCAGGGCCCATGCCGAAAGCAAAACCGGTGTAACGGCGCGGGTCGTAGCCGCCGTTCTGTAACACAACGGGATGCACCATGCCGCAACCGAGAATCTCCAACCAGCCCGACTTTTTGCAAACCGAACAGCCCACCCCGCCGCAGACGAAACATTCCACATCCATTTCGGCAGATGGCTCGGTGAACGGGAAATGGTCCGAGCGGAAACGCGTACGGGCCTTCTGGCCGAACATGCGCCGGGCGAAATCGGAGAGCGTGCCCTTCAAATCGGCGAAGGTGATGTGTTCGCCTACCGCCAGGCCTTCGACCTGGTTGAACTGCACTTCAGAGCGGGCCGTGATCTGCTCGAAACGGTAGCACATGCCGGGTAGTGCGATACGGATGGAGGGCGGATTCTCAGGATTCGAGGCGGCGTACTCCCGCATCGCGCGGATTTGGCCAGGGGAGGTATGCGTCCGCAGCAGGACGGGATTGTCGCCGCGTTCGCCAGCGTCCACGTAAAAAGAGTCCTGCATCTCACGCGCCGGATGGTTGGGCGGAAAATTCAAATATTGGAAGTTAAACTCGTCGGTCTCGATATCGCGCGAGGTATAGACCTGGAAGCCCATCTCGGCCAGGATAGACAGGATACGGCGCAGGTTTTGCGTGGCCGGGTGCAGGCGTCCCTGGTGAACAGGGCGCCCGGGCAGGCTCACGTCGAGACGCTCTTGCGCCAGGGATTGGGACAACACCGCTTGTTTGACGGATTCCTGTTTTTTGGCAAAGGCTTCTTCGAGCGCAGTTTTGACCTGGTTGGCGCGCTGCCCGACTGCGGGGCGCTGCTCTTTGGGAAGCGTTCCCAACTGACTGAAGACTTGCATGACCGGTGAACTACGACCGATATAAGCGACGCGCCAGGCGTCTAACGCGTTCTCGTCATTGGCCGACGCCAAGGCCTCGAGTGCGTTCTTCTCGATTTCATTCAATTGATCCAGCATATCTACCTCCTCAAGGTAGGAATTGATAAACGATGATAGCCAACAATATCATGCCCTGTAGGTATAAAAACTCCCGTCCATCATGGGACGGGAGAAATTCCCGCGGTACCACCCAAATTAGCCGGTATCGACTCACTTTGCGCTGACCATCATCAGCCTCCCTGATAACGCAGGGATTACGGCTCAAGCTATTGGGAATACCATCAATACGGGTTGTTCCGTTCACTCAAGCGGCTCAAGAGGGAACTTCGATTGGTTTCCGCTGAACGCGAGTCCCAGCACTCGCCCGCGCATCTCTGGCAACTTCCGCCAACCTACTTTTCTCTGTCATTGCCATTGGAAAGGCTCGCCTGTTGCCCACAATTATCTCCGAAATCAGGAAGCTGTCAAGCGCTATCGCATGCCGCTGTCATATTGGACGACCAATTCTGTAAACTGACCTGCCGCGACGGTAAATTTTTGCTCGCTGCCATGCGGAAGGGTGTTACTGCTTTCGGGGTGCAAAATATAGTTCCCCGGCTCCAGGTTGACGCGGAAGCGCCCATCGGCATCGGTGGTGAACTGGGTCACTTTCTGGTGCGCAGGCGTGAGCACCGTCAGCGTGGCCTGGTAAGGTTTGTCAGCGCAGTTCGTGCTGCCTTTCTGGACGGGGCCGGGGCAGGCCGGCCCGAGCAGTACTTGGCCCTCGATACCGGAATCCGGCAAGGGGGTGCGCTGGGGTCCGCACGCCGCTAACAGCACAAGAGCCAGCCCAAAGAGCAGACGGCGGCACATCGCAGCTTTTTTGCCGTCGAAACGGATGGCGTGTTTTATCTTCATCTTGCTATTATAAACACGTCGGGGCAGGCTTGAGACCTGCCCCGACGGGATTGACAAAGTGTTCCGATTTAGTATTCCGGCATTGGCGGAGGGGCGGGTTTGTCCTTCTCCGGCACGTCGGTGATGAGCACTTCGGTGGTCAGGATCATCGAAGCGATGGATGCGGCGTTCTCAAGCGCACCGCGCACCACTTTGACCGGATCGATGACACCGGCTTCGATCATGTCGGTCAGTTCACCGGTCAAGACGTTGTAGCCAATATTCTTGCTCTTCTTGGCAACAGACTCGCGGCGGACGCCGTCGATGATGACGGAGCCATCCTGCCCGGCGTTGGCGGCCAGTTTGCGGATGGGCGCTTCGAGCGCCTTCCGGACGATGTTGACGCCCACCTGGGCATCTTCGAGGTCCAGCTTCACCTTGTCCAACACGTTGGAGGCGTTGATCAGGGAGATTTCACCGCCGGGGACGATACCCTCTTCCACTGCGGCGCGCGCCGCCGACAGGGCGTCTTCGACGCGATGTTTCTTTTCTTTCAGTTCGGTCTCGGTCGCAGCACCGACGCGGATGATTGCCACACCGCCGGACAGCTTGGCCAGGCGTTCCTGCAATTTCTCCTTGTCGTAATCGCTGGTGGATTTGTCGATCTCGATACGAATCTGCTCGATGCGACCCTGAATGGCTTTGGCGTCGCCCTTGCCACCGATGATGGTGGTGTTGTCTTTATCGGCAACGACCTTCTCACAGGTGCCCAGGTCCTGAATGGTAACAGACTCGAGTTTACGACCAGTCTCCTCGGAGATGACGGTGCCACCGGTCAGGATGGCGATGTCTTGCAGCATGGCTTTGCGGCGATCCCCGAAGCCAGGCGCTTTGACGGCCAGCACGTTCAACATGCCACGCAGTTTATTGAGCACCAACGTCGCCAGAGCTTCGCCGTCGATGTCTTCGGCGATGATGACCAGGTCGCGTTTTCCGATCTGTACAAGTTTCTCGAGGATGGGGACAATGTCCTGGGCCGCCGAGATTTTCTTCTCATTGATCAGGATATACGGCTCGGGAATCGAGGCTTCCATGTGTTCGGTATCGGTGACGAAATAGGCCGAGAGGTAACCACGGTCGAACTGCATCCCTTCGACGTAGTCTTCCTCGAACTGCATCGTCTTGGATTCTTCGACGGTGATGACGCCGTCCTTGCCGACTTTATCCATGACCCGCGCAATCAGATCGCCAATTTCGGCCTCCGCCGCGGAGTTGGTGGCAACCGAGGCGATCTCCTCTTTGGTGTTGATCTGGACGGCCATCTTGCGCAGTTCTGCGACCACGTCTTCGGTGGCCTTTTCGATACCGCGCTTGAGCATCATCGGGTTATAACCGGCAGCCAGGGCTTTCAGTCCCTCGCTGACGATGGCGTGCGCCAGCACCGTCGAGGTGGTCGTGCCGTCGCCGGCGATGTCGTTGGTCTTCGAGGCCGCTTCCTTCAAAAGCTGGGCGCCCATGTTCTCGAACGGGTCTTCCAGTTCGATCTCTTTGGCAACCGACACGCCGTCGTGAGTGACGGTAGGGGAACCGAATTTGCGGTCGACGGCCACATTGCGGCCTTTGGGGCCCAGGGTCGTGCTGACCGCGTTGGCGACAACGTCCATGCCGTTTTTAAGCTTGCGGCGCGCTTCTTCGGTAAAAACAAGTTGTTTTGCAGCCATAGGTCTATACTCCCGTCAATTATTCGATAATTCCGAGCAGGTCGGACTCGCGCAGGATGAGCAGTTTCTTGCCATCCAGTTTAAATTCCGTACCGGCATACTTGGCGAACAAGACCTTGTCGCCGACTTTCACGTCCATGGGAACGCGCTTGCCATCTTCATCACGTTGGCCAGGGCCAGCCGCCAGAATGTTGCCTTGCTGGGGCTTTTCCTTGGCGGTGTCGGGGAGCACGATGCCACCAGCAGTCATCTCTTCCTGTTCGATGGGCTCAACCACGACACGGTCACCGAGGGGTTTAAGCGAAATTGCCATACACGCCTCCTTAGATAAACAATTTTGATAGGTTATGGGCAAAGTTTTAGCACTCAAGCTCCCTGAGTGCTAAACCTATGATACACGCTCCACAAATACACGTCAAGAGGAATTAAAAAACTCTTATATTTCTCTGACACTTCCATCCAGGCAAGCGCCCCATTGGTTGCCCCCCGTTAAAGCGACCTTGTTCCAACTACGGCGAGTACGTCGGCGTTGGCATCATCGTCGCCGTTGGTTCCAATGTCAACGTGGGAGGCGGCGCACCAAGCTCGACCGGCGTGGCGGTGGGTAAGATCGCCGTCGGCTGCTCCACGGAATCACAAATCGTCTCGCCAGATTGGATAATCCCCTGAATGGTCTGGTCCTTACCAAACCCGGAATTACTGATCTGGGTGAAGACCTGTCTGGCCTGCGGACAATAATTTTGCTGGGGTCGGCTCAACGCAGCCAACACGGAACCGTAGGTGTAATAGTAGACGATCGTATTGTCCGACAGGGGCAAACCCGTGACTGCATTTCCCACCTCGCCTTTCGCAGGGTCGCAATCTTCGCCATAGCGCGCGTTGCAACTTGTGTTGATATCACAACCGTTAACAGCGCATTGTAAGGCCGGGATGGAACCTTCGTAATTACGCGACTTGAAATAAACCACGCCGAGCTGGCCGAAGATATCGGGGTCGTTGGGACGAAACGACAACGCCTTCTGAATGTTGAGGCTGGCCGCAAAATACTCTCCCAACTGGGAATAGGTTTTGGCAATCGAAAGATAGGGAATGGGGTCTTGCACGCCCAATTGTTCGTTGATGCCCGCCGCCTTTGCAAACATATCCAGCGATTGGTTATAGAGATCCTCTTGTTGGCTCTCAATCGGGCTATTGAACGCCAGTTGACGGTAATTCGCGCCTGCACGCAGGTACAGGAAGGTCAGATTAGGGTCGATCTGGATAGCCTTTTCGTATTCCTGGATAGCCTGGTTATACAGGCCTTCTGATTCAAGCAAGTAGGCATAGACGCGATGGACATCCATCAAGTCCGGCCCGCGCTGAACAGCCTGTAAAATATACTGCTCTGCCTGGGCCAGGTTCTGTTCGTCGATCAGAATTTCAGCATAATAGGCCAGGGCAAGCGTGTTGGTGTTATCCAGTTGCAGGGCGCGCAGAGCCTCCTGTTGGGCCTGCGTCAGGTACGCCTGCGCCTGGTCACCGGTTGCGTAGGTAGCATTCCAGTCCAGGACGAAAGCCCGAATGGCGGCCACCGTGCTGTCATCGGGAGCCAACGTATAGGCCTGGTTGATCCAATCCAGGGCTTGCAGCACAGTCGTCTGGCGTTCCTGGTCTGTAGTCTTTAGCTGGGAAGAATACGTCTGAATGCGGGCCAGCTTGGCCCACAATTGGGCATTATTCGGGTCGATGTTGAGGGCCGCCTGGTAGGCATTGATCGACGCTGTCAGGTTTCCGGCGGTGAACTGCGCATCGCCCTCGTCGGCGTAAGATGTGGTCGTACGCGTCGAGGTGGGCGTGGGCTCACCCAGCGGCGTAATATTCCCCTGATCGACGCCGCGAATCACCCAAACGCCCGCCAGGATGAGCAACGTCCACAGGAACATACGATACAGGTTAGATTCAGGCCGCCGGTTGAATAATGGACGGCGCGAAGAGACGTCCATAAGAATTATTGTGTAGACCCGGGAGCCGTTGTTGCGGCAGGCGCCGGTGTGTCGCCTGGGGCCGTCGTCTCTGCTGGGGCGGAAGTTGCACTTGGAACCGTTGTGCCGGCCGCTTGAGAGCAAATACTGATAATCTGGTTCGCATTGTAGACGGAAACCTGGTCGTCGGGAATCTGGGTCAGGATCTTCTGTGCAATGGGGAGCGCTTCTTCGCAACGTTGCGTTTTGGCGAGCGCCAGGCCATACGTGAAGTAGTATTCGGGGGCCCGCGTGTTGGCCGTCAACGAAAGCGATTGAACATCAATGCCATCATCGGTCTTCCCGCCATTGATCGCCAGGGCAAGTTCTTTGAGCGCATCCGGTATTTTAAAGTTGTGATAGTACATCACGCCCAGGTTGCCGTGCATATTCGAATCGGACGGAGAAGTCGCCACAGCCTGCTGAGCGTACTGCTCGGCTTTGGCGTACTCACCGACGGTTGCATAGACACGAGAGATGAGATAGTTCGGGGTCGGGTCAGACGGGTTGAGCGTGCTCGCACGCGTCAGCGCCGTGATCGCCTTGTCGTAGACGCCCAAAGCGCGGTAGTTGCGGCCCAGAGCAAGTTCCACTTCGGGGATATTGGGGTTGATCGCAGCAGCGGCTTCGTATTCGTGGACGGCGTCTTCATAGTTACCCGTCACTTCCAACACATAGCCGCGCGCATAATGACTCTCCAACAGGCCGGGGCCCAGATTGAGAGCCGTGGTCGACTCGGCGCTCATGCGGTCGATCACATCGAACGGCCCGGTATTACCGATATATTCATCTGCATAAAGCACAGCATAATAGGCATGCGCCTCGGCATTGTTGGGGTCCAACTCTAATGCGCGTTTGATCGATGTTTCAGCCCCCAGATAATCTCCCTGCCATTCCAGGGACCAGCCACGCAAGGCATGCGCCTCGGCATTATTGGGACTGAGCAGCAGCGCGTTCTCCGCACTGGTTTGTGCCGCTTTGTACTGACCAATGAAAATTTCGATTCGCGCCAGCTCAATATAAGATGCCGCATCATTGGGGCGCACCTGAATGGCCTGCTGGTAGGCATCGGCGGCTTGCTTGAGTTTGCCATCCGCGTAATACTGCTGGGCTTCGGTCACATAGGATTCGGGATCGCGCGTAGCAGTCGGTGTCGGCTCGAAGGGAGTCTGAACGGTGGGAGCAACGTAGTAATTGAAGTAAACGACCACGCCGATCAAGGCGACCAACAGGATGATGTTAAAGTAATTCAACGGCTTGCGCCGTTTCTTCATACTCCACTTACTGCCACGAAGGTACATGTTTTCATCTTACCATTCTCCGCAAAACAGCGTCAAGCAGATTTTTATCAGCTCTCACATGTTTCTTAACACGCCCAAAGGGCAAAAACCCGTTTTTTGGCTCTCCAAAATTTCCGTGGTAGAAGCAGCGATAGGGATATGTGCGGCGCTTCACCACACTGATCGTTTTTATCACTTGTCAGCCGAAGCTTTTTAGATAGAATCCAGGTATGCGTTTCGACATCTTCACACTTTTGCCGGAGGTTTTTCCTCCGTACCTGCAAGCCAGCATTCTCGATAAAGCCGCCGAACGTGGGCTGTTGGAATTTCACGTCCACAACGTGCGCGACTACAGCCACGACAAGCATCACACCACCGACGATTATCCCTACGGCGGCGGCGGCGGGATGGTAATGAAGCCTGATCCCGTTTTCGATGCGGTGGAAAGCGTTCTGGGGAACCCGCCAAGTTGTCCCGTCGTTTTGTTGACTCCCCAGGGACGGGTCTTCAACCAACAAATCGCGATGGAACTGGCGGGGCATGCGCACATCGCCCTGTTGTGTGGGCGCTACGAGGGCGTTGACGAACGCATCCGCACGCAACTCGTCAACGATGAGATTTCCATCGGGGACTACGTGCTGACCGGCGGCGAGTTGCCGTCCCTGATTCTGATCGACGCTGTTGCACGTCTTATCCCTGGTGTGCTGGGCGACCCGGACGGCGCCAGTGACGACTCCCACGCTTCGGGCCTACTCGAATACCCGCATTACACCCGTCCGCCCCTCTTCCGCACGTGGAGCGTCCCCGATATATTGCTCTCCGGTGATCACGGCAAAGTAGACGCCTGGCGGCGCGAGCAGTCGTTGTTGCGCACCTTACAACGTCGTCCGGATCTGCTACGCTATGCAAAACTGAGCGAAAGTGATATAAAATTTCTGAAGGAACACGGCTTCGACCTCGAACCTTGAAGCCGTTTTCCTCCAACATTATCAATTTATGAACAAGCCACAGGGAGGTATGCATGTCAATGCCAGAATCACAGACTTCCGCGCCGTCCGATGAAAAGAAAGGTAATTGGTCTCGCAACCCGCTTTGGATTGTCGGCTGCGCCTTGCTCGTCGTGATACTGTTCATCTGCGCTTTGTGCAGCAGCGAACTGTTCATTCTTGCTACGACAGTAAAACCAGGTCAGTCATTATTTCCCTTTTGGACACCGACTCCCACGCCCAACCCCAACGCTTTTGCAGAAGCCGAATCTCAGAAGGACTGGAAGCTGGTTTTTGCAGACGACTTTATCTCAGCGAATAATGCATGGATCACAGGTGAAAGACAGGACCCGGTGGCTGTCGTGTACATGTTCCGGAGAGACGGCGTGTATCACTGGCAGTTCGACACGTCGCGTGGTTTTGAATGGTGGCAATATCCCACCGACGACAACCTGGACAACGCCTTGCTGACGGTCGACGTAAAACTGTCCAATACCGAGAACGATGACTATTGTGGGCTGGTCGCCCGGGTCGGCTCAGATCAAAGATACGACTTTCTCATCAATAACGAACAACGCTTCGACTTCGAAGTTGAGAATCAGAACAAGTGGAATACGCTCATCGATGCGCAGTACAGCGATTTATTGAAGGCCAATGACTGGAATCAACTTGCAATTCGCGCCATGGGCGATACGTTCACGCTGTATGCCAACGGCTACAACCTTGCCACCGTGGAAGATAATGAGGTCAGTCGCGGCACTTTTGGCATCATTGTTACGTCAGACGGCGCAACCTATGACGCCGGTACGCCGACGCCCGTGCCCGATCTTTCCCCAGAGTGTCTTTTCGACAATTACCGACTTTGGAAATGGGCCGGTGCAACGCCGACGCCCAGACCCACCCAGACTCCGACACCCCGCCTGACAGCGACTCCACGGAGTGGAAAATCCTAAAAAAAGCCAAACATTTATGACAACCCGATGACACCCTTTTTCTTGCGCAAAGCATTAAGTGGCTGTACAATATTTTTATGTTGCGCGTGGCGGTCCCGCCACGACCCGTCCCCCCCATCATTCCACGAGGAGAAGTGCGAATATGAAAAAGCTTTATACAGTATTGGTCTTCCTGCTCACTGCTGCGATGCTGATACCGGCCTGCGCGCCTGCGACATCAAATAGCGGTACACCAGACTGCACGAAGCCCGAAGTTTTCTGTATAGGCCTGGTGACCGATGTTGGCAAAGTCGATGACAAGTCCTTCAATCAGTCCGCATGGGAAGGCGCTCAACAGGCAGCTAAGAACTTAAATGGCTATGCCCAATACATCGAAACCTCGGATGCGAAGGATTACGACAAGAACATCGCTACATTCGCAGAGGCCAACTATGACGTCATCGTGACCGTTGGTTTTGCACTTGGCGAGGCCACCCTGAACGCCGCGAACAAATATCCGAATATCGATTTTATCGGCGTCGATCAGGCACTCGACACCAGTCAACCTACGCCCAAGAATATCACCGGATTGATCTTTCCCGAAGATCAGTCTGGCTTCCTGGTCGGTGCACTGGCTGCCATGATGACCAAGAGCAACAAGATCGGTGGTGTCTTCGGCACCGATGCGGTTCCGGCGGTATGGCGCTATGGTGAAGGCTATCGCGCCGGCGCAAAATATATCAATCCCAATATCGAGATCTACATCGTCTACCACAACGATGTCGGCTTCGACAAAACCTTTAACGATCCCGAATGGGGCGCTGCGACCGCCAAATCGATGATCGATAAAGGTGCAGATGTGATCTTCGGCGGCGGCGGCAACACTGGCAACGGCGCTGTGATCGCGTCTGCGCAAGCCGGTATCTATGCGATCGGCGTCGATAGCGACCAGTATTACACCCTGCCCGAAGCTCAGAAGCAATTACTCACCAGCGCCCTGAAGCTGATCACCCCAGGCGTTGTCGACCTGATTACGGCCGCCAAGAATGGCACTTTCCCCGGTGGTAATTACCTCGGTAAGGGCGGATTCGCTCCCTACCACGACCTGGACAGCACCGTTCCGGCAGACGTGAAAGCCAAAATGGATCAAATCAACAAAGGCCTGCTCGACGGCTCGATCAAAACGAATGTGCCAAACGCCAAACCTGGCAACTAACCCCTCCTTGTAAATTCCAGGCAAGCTCAACGGGGAAAGAGGTCTTCTACTCTTTCCCCGTTTCTTATCGGGTTCTCCCGTAATTGAAGGGAGTAAATCTGCTGGCTCAACCGTTTTTAACGGGAAACCATTCTTTTAACCACCAAGGACACGACGAGCACGAAGGAAAAAGCGGGCAAAACCTTGAAATTTCCTCCTTCGTGCACCGTTCTGGCCGTCGTGGTTCAG
>JBJKRF010000159.1:0-24887 GCA_046704785.1 Anaerolineales bacterium
ACCTTCGGCGGAAATGAACTGTCCGTAGCCGGCGCGTTGTTCCCAGGGAACCAGCGCCGGCGACTCGCCGTCGAGCAGATGACGCGTATTGCCCTGCAAGAACTCCATCGCAAAATGGATGCCTTTCAGGCTCCGACCTTCGATCGGCAAGTCACGGGGGCGGGTCGCGCCGCCACACAACACCACCGCATCGAAATCCTTCAACAACTGCTCGGCGGGGTAATCCTTGCCCACTTCAGTATTCGTGACAAAATTGACACCTTCCGCAGCCATGAGGTCCACACGGCGCTGAACGACCTGCTTATCCAGCTTCATATTGGGAATGCCATACATCAGCAGTCCGCCGATGCGGTCGGCGCGCTCGAAAACCGTAATCGTATGCCCGACTTTGTTCAATTGCGCGGCGCACGCCAATCCCGACGGGCCAGAACCGACAACGGCCACTTTTTTGCCAGTGCGAACGGCCGGCGGCTCCGCAACGATCCAACCTTCCTCGAAGCCTCTGTCGATAATGGCGCACTCGATGGTTTTGATGGTGACGGGCTCTTCGTTGATTCCCAACGTACATGACCCCTCGCAAGGTGCCGGGCAGACTCGCCCGGTGAATTCAGGGAAATTGTTGGTTTTGAGCAAACGCTCCAAAGCCTGTTGCCACAGTCCTTTATAGATGAGGTCATTCCATTCTGGAATCAGGTTATTAACCGGGCACCCGGAAGCCATGCCGCTGATCAAAGTACCCGTATGACAAAAAGGAATACCGCAGTCCATGCAACGCGCTGCCTGGTGCTGCAATTTATCATCCGGTTCGTGCAGGTGAAACTCCTGCCAATCCTTGACGCGCTCCTGCGGCGAGCGGTCGGGGGGCAGTTCACGATCGAATTCCATAAATCCAGTTGGTTTTGCCATGATTACTCCACTCCAATAAGATGAGTTGGCCCTCAGAAATCCAGTGCGACAAAACAGCACCGCAAAGGTGTGGACGGCTCTTTTCGCCGTCCACACCCCCATTTACCTGCTTTCACGACGATTCCTTGACGAACCCGGTTAGTTGCCGCTCACGCGCGCCAGGTCATTTTTGTTGAGCTCGAAAGCAGCCATCACTGCTTCGTCGCCGCTCAGACCATTGCGCTGCACTTCTTTCATTGCACCCACCATGCGTGCATAGTCTTTAGGCATGACAACAACAAATTTCGACAAATTTTCCTGCCAGTTCTCGAGCACACATTTTGCAACCGCACTATCGGTGTATTGTACGTGGCGTTCGATCATTCCACGAACTTCAGCAATCTCGTCGGGGTCGGACAGTTGCTCCAGGTTGACCATTTCCGCGTTGCAATTCTGGGCAAAATCGCCACCTTTATCCAACACGTAGGCAACGCCGCCCGACATCCCTGCAGCGAAATTCCGCCCGGTTCCACCCAGGACGACTACGCGCCCGCCGGTCATGTACTCGCAGCCGTGGTCTCCCACGCCTTCCACAACGGCGCAAACGCCGCTATTGCGCACACAGAAGCGCTCACCGGCCACACCACGAATGTAGGCCTCGCCACGGGTTGCCCCGTAAAAGGCCACATTTCCAACAATGATATTTTCCTCGGCGACGAAGGTCGATCCCTCCGGTGGATAGACGATGATCTTTCCACCCGAAAGGCCCTTACCGATATAGTCGTTCGAATCGCCCTCCAAAATCAGGGTCATCCCTTGCGGGACGAACGCCCCGAAGCTTTGTCCGGCAGCCCCCTGGAAGTGAAGTTGGATCGTGTCTTCGGGCAGACCTTCCGCCCCATGACGGCGGGTCAACTCACTTCCCAGCATGGTCCCCACCGCGCGGTTGACATTGCGGATGGGCATTGTCATCGCGACACGTTTTTTATTCTCCAATGCAGGTTTACACAACTCGATCAACTTCTGCCAATCCAACGAACGCTCCACGCCGTGATCCTGTTTGACCTGACAGTAAAGGCCGATATCCGAATCGACCTCGGATTGATACAGGATCTCGGAGAAGTCAAGGCCCTTGGCTTTCCAATGCTCGATCGCCGGGCGCACCTCCAACAGGTCGGAGCGCCCAACCATCTCGTTGATCGACCGGAAGCCCAACTGCGCCATCAGTTCGCGCATTTCCTGCGCGATAAAGTGCATGAAATTGACTACATAGGCCGGGTCGCCATCGAACTTTGCGCGCAGTTCAGGGTTCTGTGTGGCCACGCCCACCGGGCAGGTATCCAGATGGCAGACGCGCATCATAATACAGCCCAAAGTCACCAGCGGGGCAGTCGCAAAACCGAACTCTTCCGCGCCAAGCAGGGCAGCAATCACCACATCACGCCCCGTCTTGAGTTGCCCATCCGTTTCGACGACAATGCGGTCGCGCAAGTTGTTCAACACCAGCGTCTGGTGGGTTTCCGCCACGCCCAGTTCCCAGGGCAGGCCGGCATGCTTGATGCTGCTGACGGGCGAGGCGCCGGTACCGCCGTCATGACCACTAATCAACACCACATCAGCATGCGCTTTCGCCACACCGGCCGCAATAGTTCCGACCCCTACCTCGGAGACAAGCTTGACGTTAATACGGGCCTGGTGATTGGCACTCTTTAAATCATAGATCAACTCCGCCAGGTCTTCAATCGAATAAATGTCGTGGTGCGGGGGCGGCGAAATCAGCCCCACGCCCGGCGTGGAATAACGCACCTTGGCAATCCACGGGTAAACCTTCCGGCCCGGAAGCTGCCCGCCTTCGCCAGGTTTGGCGCCCTGGGCGATCTTGATCTGCAACTCCTTGGCTTTGGTAAGGTACTGACTGGTAACGCCAAAACGTCCGGAGGCCACCTGCTTGATCGCGCTGTTGCGCGAGTCGCCATTTTCATCCAGCACGTAGCGAGCCGGGTCTTCGCCGCCCTCGCCGGTATTGCTGCGTCCACCGATGCGGTTCATGGCAATCGCCAGGGCCTCATGCGCTTCCTTGCTGATGGAACCATAGCTCATGGCCCCGCTCTTGAAACGGTGGCAGATCGATTCAACCGATTCCACCTCCTCCAGGGGAACCGGATCGACATCCGATTTGAACTCGAACAAACCGCGCAACGTTCCCAGCCTCTTTGTTTGCGTATTGATGAGTTGGCTGTATCGCTTGAAGGTATCGTAATCATCCGTGCGGCAGGCTTTTTGCAGCAAGTGAATCGTCTGCGGGTTGAACTGGTGATACTCTCCTTCATTTCGCCACTGATATTCACCGCTGGTTTCCAAGGTGTGCCCATTGGGCGAGCGTTGCAGATACCCTTGCCGATGGCGCAGTTGCGCCTCCTCGGCAATCACATCGATGTCGACGCCACCGATACGTGACGGCGTCCAGGTGAAATATTTATCGATTACGCTCTGGTGAATGCCCAATGCCTCGAAGATTTGCGCGCCGCTATAGCTCTGGATCGTCGAAATTCCCATCTTGGAAATCGTCTTGACGACCCCTTTGATGGCCGCCTTGACATAGTTGTTGACTGCTTTCTCACGGTCAACGCTGGTCATCGCGCCCTGGGTAATCATGTCATCCAGAGACTCGTAAACCATGTAGGGATTGATGGCCGTCGCACCGTATCCGATCAGCGCCGCAAAGTGATGAACTTCACGCGGTTCACCACTTTCCAGAATCAGGCCCACCTTAGTGCGTGTTCCCTGCCGGACCAAATGATGATGCAAACCGGAAATCGCCAGCAGAGCCGGGATCGGAACGCTTTCCCGGTCTACATCGCGGTCTGACAGGATCAACAAATTAATTCCACGCGCGATAGCTGCATCCGCCGACTGGAAGAGTTCCTCCATCGCCCGATCCAACCCTGCGCCACCGGAACCGGCCTTGAACAAAATAGGCAACGTGGTGGTCATAAAACCGGGAATGCGACTGTGCCGAATTTGAGCCAACTCCCCATTGGTCAGAATGGGATAGTCCAATCGAATTTGATGACAGCTCTGCGGGGTCGGCTTGAGCAAATTGCTTTCGGCGCCCACCATGACTTCGGTAGCGATCACGATCTCTTCGCGGATCGCGTCGATGGGCGGATTGGTCACTTGTGCAAAAAGCTGCTTGAAATAGTTATAAAGAAGCTTGGGCCGGCCGGACAAAACCGCCAGGGCCGCATCGTTTCCCATGGCGCCAATTGGCTCGATCGCGTTCTCGGCCATGGGCTGGATGATGATGCGCAGGTCTTCATCGGTATAACCAAAAATCTGCTGGCGGCGGAACACCGAATGGTGATCGGTCTGGGGAACATATTCCGGCTTGACGGGCGGCAGGTCGGTCAAACGAACCTGATATTTTTCCAACCAATCCCGATACGGATGTTCGGACGCCATTTTCCCTTTGATTTCTTCATCGCTGATGATGCGCCCCTCGCAAGTATCCACCAGCAGCATTTTGCCGGGCTCCAGGCGACCTTTGTAAGCGATTTCTTCCGGCGGAATATCCAACACACCCACTTCAGACGCCATGATGACCTGGTCATCCTTTGTGACGTAGTAGCGCGCCGGGCGCAGTCCGTTGCGGTCGAGCACCGCGCCGACGGAAATGCCGTCGGTGAAACCGATCGCTGCCGGGCCGTCCCAAGGTTCCATCAAGTTAGCGTGATATTCGTAGAAGGCCCGTTTCTTATCGTCCATAGTTTGATGGTGCGACCACGGTTCAGGAATCATCATCATCATCACATGCGGCAGCGAGCGCCCGGCCAACACCAAAAACTCAAGACAATTGTCGAACATGGCCGAGTCGCTGCCGTCCGGCTGGATGACGGGCAAAACCTTTTGAAGGTCGCTGCCAAAGAGTTCGGACTCGAACATGCTTTCCTGTGCACGCAGCCAGTTGATGTTGCCGCGTAAGGTGTTGATTTCCCCGTTGTGCACAATATAGCGATATGGGTGGGCGCGTTCCCAGTTCGGGAACGTATTGGTGCTAAAGCGCGAATGCACCAACGCCAGGGAACTCACCACGTCTGGTTGATCCAGGTCGGGGAAATATCCCTCTAATTGGTCAGAGACCAACATTCCCTTGTAAACCATCGTCTTGTAGGAAAGACTGGAAACATAGAAATACTCCCCATCTTCGAGATTGCCGCCATAGCGGATCTCGTTTTCGGCGCGTTTACGGATGATATACAGCTTGCGCTCGAAAGCCATGGGGTCTTTAATGTTCGGATTGCGGGCGATGAAGACCAGACGCATCTTGGGCTCCACCCGTTTGGCCGTATTACCCACAGCCTCATTATTGACCGGCACGCTACGCCAACCGAGGACGCGCTGCCCTTCGGCGGCGACGATTTTCTCGAAGTGCACCTCGACCGCACGACGGTGGTTAATGTCGGGGGGCAGGTAGAGCACACCGACGCCGTATTCGCCGGGTTCCGGCAAAGTAAATCCCCGCGGCGCGACCTTTCTCTGCAAAAAGTCGTGCGGAATCTGGAACAAAATCCCCGCGCCATCGCCGGTGTTTGATTCGGTACCCCGCGCCCCACGATGGGTCAAATTATAAAGAACAGACAAGGCCTCACGAATAATTTTGTTGGACTTTTCCCCCTTGATATTTACTACGAAACCGATGCCGCATGAATCGTGCTCAAATTGGGGGTCGTAAAGTCCTTGCTTTTGGGGAAGGCCAGGACGTTGGCCGTTTTTTGTGGTTTGGCGCATATCGATCTCCTATCGAGACAGCAATGGAAACATGGTTTTCCATCCGTTACTCCAATAAAATTAGCAAGACAGTCATAGATAAATTAAACCGCGATTATACCTCAAGGTTGAGGTCAGTAGGGCAGTTAAATGTAACAAATTTGGGAATTCCCGCGGAATCAGCAAAAATAGGCTATTGCCAACCCAGTACTCGTTCTATCGCTGGTGTGATTCCCGCCAGGTCTGTCACATCGTCAAAGAGACTACGCGCCTGTCGACTCCCAAATAAAAGCAACGGCACAGGATTGGCCGTATGCCGCCGGGTGGATAAATCTTCCATATTGCCGTGATCGGAAGTGACCAGGATCAACCCCATCTCGTCCCGCCAGGATTCGAGCAGCCCCCCCAGCACTTCGTCAAAGACTTCCATCTGGCGCAGCGCCTCATCCATATCCTGATGGTGACCGGCGTAATCGCTGGCCCAATATTCGAACATACTATAATCATAGCGTTCCGCCAACGCCGCCAATTTTTGGCCTGCATTCGCCGGGGAGAGAACAGGGCCATCCCCAAAGCCCGACATGCGCCGCCAACCGTCGCCAGTGAAATCCGCTGACATGGCCTCGCCAGCATAGAAGTCGTCTTTTGTAAACAAAGACAGCCCGGCACTGGTGACGGCCAGCGGAATGGACGAGTAAATGCGTTTGCCGCTCTCGATCCCGTGAAAATAACCCGGCGGATAGGCGTTGACCAACGCCGCCCGCTTACCCGTGGCGACGACGCGCTTGAACAGGTTGTCCTGGCACACCACAGCCGCCACGTCTCGATTCGGCTTGGGCCCATAGTGATAGCCAAGCTGCGCCGGGACGTTGCACCCTGTCAACAGAGTGGCCTGCCCGGTGGCAGACTGCGGAAGTCCCGTCACTTGCAAGTTCGGGTCAATGGGGCGCAGCGCAGCCCGTGGCCCGTCCGCCAGGGCGCACCCTGCCAACAAACGGACGCCGCCGAGTTGGTGCATCAGGTTGGGCATTTTCGCCCGCGAAAAGGGATTCGTTTGCGGGTTGTCAGGTCCCAGTCCGACGCCATCCAGAAAAATGAATAAGACGCGCATCGAGAGTCAGGCTTTCTGAAACAGGAAATACGCCGAGCGACGCCGGGCCCGATCCTGCCCATCCTGGCGGGAAACCAACTGGAAACGGGCCTGCGCCTGCTCGATATCCGCAGGTGAAAGCCCGGTCGCATCCCGCTCGGCGCCGGACTGACAAAATCCGTACATCAGCCAGAAGCCCCCCGGAGCCAGGAGCGCGTCCAGACGGCGCAGGTAATCTGCGCGGCCTTTTTCTGAAAGGCTATGGAAACATCCCAGGTCGAGGGCAAAATCAAAAGGGCCCTCGAACCCTTCCAAACGCGTTACGTCGCCTAGGCGCAGGTCAGCCCGCAAGCCGGCACGCTGTACCTTGCGACGCGCCTGGGCAATAGCTCGCGGCACGAAATCCACGCCGCTGACTTGCCAACCGTGCTGGGCAAGGGTGACCACGTTCGTTCCCGTGCCACAGCCAAGGTCGATGGCGCGGCCCGCCGGATGCGTTTGGATGAAAGCCATCAGTTCGGGCGGAGAAATGCCGCTATCCCAGGGCGGACGGCCCAGGTACCAGAGAGTAAAAAACAGGCGTCGCAACATGCTCTATTCAGTTCCGCGTACTCATCTCTTGTTGAAGCTTGGCCGCGTCAAAATTTCCCACCAATCGCCAGACTTCATGGCCTTGTTCATCAAAGAAGATGAAGGTGGGGGTATACTCGAAGTTGTAGACGGATGCCAATTCGCGGCCCACTTCGTCCTGAATGTTGACACGGATGACGGTCAGTTTCCCTGCATATTCTTTTTCAGCCGCGTCCACCTTCGGCTTGTCCATGGTGCAAACAATGCAATAGGGGGACTGAAATTCGAGCAGTACAGGCTTGCCGTTCCCAATCATGGCGCGCACGTTGGCAGCTTCTCCCATCAGCGGCGTTTCCACCGGACGGATGTAAAAATAAACCGCCAATAGGCCGATCACGATCCCAGCAAACGCCAAAATATCGACCGGGCGAGGACGATTGTGGAAAAGAACAACAGCGACAATGATCAACAGAACGATTGCCAACAACAGTAAGGAATAAGGTCCGATTATCTGTCCAACATTCATCTCCACTTCCTCCATAAAAAGAATATATTCCACTAAAAGATATTTCTTTTGAGCAAAAGATGACAAATCTCACTTTGACAATTATACAGACTTCTTATAGAATTCACTGGGTAGGTTCTCCGGGAATTTCCGTAAAATAAGAAAGAGCGCCAGAACGCAAGCCGACCGGGAACTTCTTTTACGGCAATTCCAAGGGAACCGTCGAAAGGTTCCTTGTTCTTCCAACAAATCTAGCTCTCCAGGGACTCCCGCGGCGCAAAAAGAGCGCGGGACGTTGGGCGACCTCGAGGACCCCCAACGTCCCACAAACCCATTTAGCCGCGGCGACCCCTAAAATGTGTCTTCTCAACCGCAGGGAATGAGCCATTTCATGTCCCAATGGCAGCATCCAGACTGTCCAGGCTCAACCGCTTGAGAGGCGCGACAAATCCTTATAGAGGAGTGGATCTCCATGAAAGAGTACACGACCGAGTACCTCCGCAATATCGCTCTCGTCGCACACGGTGGCGCCGGGAAAACGATGCTGGCGGAGGCTTTTCTTCATTTCACAGGGGCAACAACGCGTCTGGGCAAAGTCGAAGACGGAACAACCACGTCGGATTATGACGAAGAGGAAGTACGGCGCAATATTTCGATTTATACGAGTATGATCCCGGTCGAACACCGTGACTACAAGCTCAATTTCCTGGATGCCCCCGGCTACACCGACTTTATCGGTGAAATGGTCTCGGCATTGAGCGTTGCCGACGGTGCACTGATCCTGATCGATTCAGTGGCGGGTGTGGAAGTAGGCACAGAATTGGCCTGGAATACCTGCAATCAACTCAAACTTCCTCGCTCCATTGTGATCAACAAGATGGACCGCGACAACGCCAATTACGCCAAGGCGTACGCCAGCATCGAAGAATTAGCCCATTCCAGCGGTGCGCGCGTCGTCAAGTTGCAGTTGCCCTGGGGCGAAAAGCTGGATTTCAAGGGCATCATCGACCTCGTTAGCATGAAAGCCTATCCCGACGATGGCAAAGAGTCGGTCGACATCCCCGCCGAATACAAATCCGCTGCCGATGAAGCACATACCACCCTGATCGAAGCCGCTGCGGAGGGCGAAGACGCCCTGCTCGAAAAGTACCTAGAAAGCGGCGAACTGACCGATGTTGAGCTTTTACGCGGTTTGAAAAACGCCGTGCTTAACGGCTCCTTCGTGCCCGTTTTGGTAGCGTCTGGTGCGCACGAAAAAGGCATTGCCCCCCTGCTCGATGCGCTCATCAACCTGATGCCGAACCCGGCGGAGCACCCCGAAATAACAGCGGAAGGCAAAGACGGCGAGGAAAAATTAAAAGTTAGCGACAGTGGCCCCCTGGCTGCTTACGTATGGAAAACCACTGCCGATCCATTCGTCGGTAAGATGACCTACTTCAAGATCGTCTCCGGCACGCTGGTAACCGACGCGCATCTATGGAATCAAACCAAAGGCGCAGAGGAACGTATGGCCGGGCTACACATCCAGCGCGGGAAGGAGCAGATTGCGGTCAAAACCGTCCATGCGGGCGACATTGCCACCGTCGCCAAATTGGGCGCGACGGTAACAGGCGATACGCTATGCGACAAGACCCATCCATTAACGCTCCCCAGTCCGAAATACCCGACGGCGCTCTACCGCGTGGCTATCCAACCCAAAACCCAGGCCGATGCCGCCAAGATCAGCCCAACGCTGACCCGCCTGTGTGAAGAGGACATGACCCTGAATTGGTACAACGAACCGGCCACCGGGCAGACCATCCTGCAAGGGATGGGCGACCAGCACATCGACGTGGCTATCCACCGCGCCCAGACCAAATTCCAGGTCGGGCTGGTCACCGAAGAACCGAAAATCCCCTATCGCGAAGGAATCACCAAAAAAGCGACGGCCATGTACCGCCACAAGAAGCAGACCGGTGGCGCAGGCCAGTTCGGCGAAGTCCATCTGCGGGTGGAGCCGTACCATGATGCAGATTTCGAGTTCGCCGACGAACTGGTTGGCATGAACCTGTCGCGCTCGTACCTGCCCTCCATCGAAAAGGGAATCCGCGCTTCCATGGATCAGGGCGTCTTCGCGGGGTACCCACTCAGCAATGTCAAAGTGATCGTCTTCGACGGCAAAGAGCATCCGGTGGATTCGAAACCGGTCGCTTTCGAAATTGCCGGACGCGAGGCCTTCAAACTGGCCGTTCACGACGCCGGGCCGGTGCTGTTCGAGCCTATCATGAACGTGCGCGTCGTCGTCCCGGATACCAACATGGGCGACGTGATGAGCGATCTCAACAGCCGCCGCGGACGGGTGCAAGGCACCGAATCGGAACGGGGGAATACCGTCGTGCTGGCGCATGTTCCGTTGGCCGAGATGTTGCGTTACACCACTCAATTGCGCTCCATCACCGGTGGGCGTGGTTACTTCGAAATGGAATTCGCCCACTACGACGTCGTCCCTTCTAACATTGCCGGATCGATCATGGAAGCGCACAAGAGAGAAACGGAAGAAGAGTAAACTCCCGGCTCTTTTTACCGGGGAATAACCGAATTCCCCGGTGTTTTCATAATAATTTTGATAGAGTTTCGCCATTGGCTTGACTTTATTGATCGAAGCATTAAAATAAAAACTATGATGATGCTCAATCTGTCTTGCTTGTGTCTGGGGCGGGGTTCATAACCACCGCCTCTTCGTAAAAACAGCCAACTGACGAAGAACGGTGGCGAATCCCGCATGCGAAAGAAAAGCTCGCATGGCGAATTGCTCGCCGTTCTTTTTTGTCGATTGGCTGTTTTTGTTTACTTTGCAGCAAAGACTTACTTTTCAAATTGGAGAATAAGCTCATGAAAATCGCATCAGACGTGACAGAACTTATCGGCAATACACCACTCGTACGCCTGAATCGGATCAGTCAGGGAGCCAAAGCGGAGATCGCCGCCAAACTGGAGTTCTTCAACCCTGCGCACAGCGTAAAAGACCGCATTGGCTTCGCAATGATCGACGCCGCCGAAAAAGCCGGTGTGCTCACGAAAGATAAAACCATCGTCGAACCGACCAGCGGCAACACAGGAATCGCCTTGGCAATGGTGGCAGCAGCCAGAGGCTATCAATGTGTCTTGACAATGCCTGATACCATGTCGAAAGAGCGACGCATGTTGCTACGCGCGTACGGCGCAGACCTGATTCTGACGCCAGGCGCCGAGGGCATGAACGGCGCGATCAAGAAAGCCGAAGAACTGGTCAATTCTGCCCCTGACAAATATTTCCTGCCGCAACAGTTCAAAAACCCGGCTAACCCGGAAATCCATCGCAAGACAACCGCAGAGGAAATCTGGCGTGATACCGACGGGAAAGTCGATTTTCTGGTGGCCGGCATTGGCACCGGTGGAACCATCACAGGCACGGGCGAGGTACTGAAAGCTCACAAGCCGTCTTTCAAAGCTATCGCCGTCGAACCGGACGCCTCCGCGGTGTTGTCCGGTGGGCAAAAAGGCCCGCACAAGATTCAGGGCATCGGCGCCGGTTTCATCCCGGATGTGCTGAATACCAAAGTCTATGACGAGGTCATCCGTGTCAAAGATGACGATGCCATGGAGACGGCCCGCCGCATGGCGCGGGAAGAAGGCCTACTGGTTGGGATTTCGTCCGGTGCGGCAACCTGGGCTGCTCTACAGGTGGCGAATCGCGCCGAAAACGCCGGAAAGCTGATTGTGGTCATTATCCCGTCTTTCGGTGAGCGCTACCTCTCTACGCCGCTTTACGCCAACCTGGCAGATTGACGGATCGCCTACAACACCATTTGCAGCAACGCATAGAACCTGGATATTATTGCAAGGGCGCAACGACATCTACCCCTGCAATCTGGAGGCAACCATGTCAACAGAAACAATCACGGCCAACCCGGTCCTGCGTCCTTTGAGAGGCATGGCAAATTATCTCGCCAAAATCCGCCGGGATATCGATTCGGTCATCGAACGCGACCCGGCAGCGCGCTCAAGCCTCGAAGTGATGCTGGTCTATTCGGGTCTGCACGCCATCTGGATACACCACATCACCCACTGGCTGTGGATTCACAATATCAAGTTTGTCGCGCGCTGGATTTCACAGCTCGCGCGCTGGTGGACGGGCATCGAAATCCATCCGGGGGCAAGCATCGGCCCGGGGTTTTTCATCGATCACGGTATGGGCGTTGTGATCGGTGAAACCGCGGAGGTCGGCGCAGACGTCACCTTGTATCACGGCGTGACACTGGGCGGGACAAGTCTCAACAAAGGCAAACGTCATCCCACCATCGGCGACCGGGTTGTGATCGGCGCAGGCGCCAAGATACTTGGCGCGATCACCATCGGTGATGACAGCCGCATTGGCGCGAACGCCGTAGTGGTTAAATCCGTGCCGGCCAACTCGGTGGTGGTCGGCGTGCCCGGACAGATCGTCCAACGCGCCCAGCCCCATCGCGCCTCCGACGCACCCGACCTGAATCACACCTCCCTGCCCGACATCATCGGTGTGACCCTCAAGGAATTGCTCCAGCGTGTGGACAATCTTGAGAGTCGCGTGGACGGGCACGAAACAGAAAAACATTATTCCTACCTGTCTGTCGGCGAAACCTGGCAAGTCGAGGATTACTCGATTTAACGCCAGCGCTAATATTGTCACAGGACAGTGTATAACGGGATGCCAATTTTGTAAAAATTGTGGAAACTCACGTCAAAGTCCTTGACAAATTGGGCCAAAAAGGTAAAATATTTATCAACATTTTCTAGTTTATTTTGGAGCATTTCAATGCTAAATTGCTTGTGTCTGAGGCGGGGTTCGTAACCACCGCCTCTTCGGTACAGTTCGTATTTCTCGAACCAAAGCAGTCAAACGACTGAAGAACGGTGGCGAATCCCGCATGCGACAAATTTTCGCATGGCGATTTCTCGCCGTTCTTTTGTTTTGTCGGTTGGCTGTTTCTATTTTTAAATCGGAGTTCATCGGTGAACTTAACAAAATTCGACATCCCGCAATTAAGCACCCCCCCTGCCAGTGGTCTGGAATCACTGGTAGGCAATACGCCCCTGCTTCCTTTACGACACATCACAAGCCGGCTTTCTCCGCGCGTCCATGTTTTCGCCAAGGCAGAGTGGTTCAACCCGGGTGGCTCCGTCAAAGACCGTCCGGCGTTGAACATCATCCAGGATGCGCTGGACAGCGGTCAATTAGAAAACGGAAAACGATTGCTCGACTCGACGTCTGGGAACATGGGCATCGCGTATGCAACTTTTGGCGCGGCTCTGGGCATTCCCGTCACGCTGGCCGTCCCTGCCAACGCCAGCCCCGAACGCATCACCATCCTGCGAGCCTTGGGCGCGGAACTTATCCTGACCGACCCGCTGGAAGGTTCCGACGGGGCCTTGCTGGTGGCCCGCCGCATGGCCGCCGAAGCGCCTGACAAGTATTTCTACGCCAACCAATACAACAACCCGGCCAACTGGCAGGCGCATTATCAATCCACTGGGCCAGAACTGGTGACACAAACCAACGGACGCATCGCTTACTTCGTGGCCGGGCTGGGCACCTCCGGCACATTGACCGGCACAGGGCGCTACCTGCGCGAGGTCAATCCGGATGTCAAGCTCATTGCGGTCCAGCCGGATGCGGCCTTCCACGGCCTGGAGGGTCTCAAGCACATGCCAAGCGCCATCCGTCCGGGTATCTTCGATCCTGCGCTGCCAGACGATACGCTCGCCATCGAAACCGAAGCGGCGCGCGAGATGACCCGCCGCCTGGCGCGCGAAGAAGGTCTATTTGTCGGAATTTCTTCCGGGGCGGCTGCACTGGCAGCCTTACAGATTGCCTCTGACCTGGACGAAGGCGTCATCGTAACACTCTTCCCCGATGCGGGGTACAAATATCTCAGCGAAAAACCACTGTGGGAGGCACAATGAGCACACTCGAAATTTCAGGGGCTATTTTGGCACAGCTTCACGCGCATGGGGAACAAGCTTATCCGGAGGAAGGCGCCGGGTTCATATTAGGGAAGGATGGGGATGCACGCCAAATTGAAGCCATCTATCCCCTGCCCAATGCGCGCGAAGACGGGGCCCGTCACGACCGCTACCTGGTCACGCCGCAGGATTACCTCAAAGGGGAGTTGGAAGCCGACCGTCTTGGCTTATCCGTCATCGGCGTGTTCCACTCCCATCCCGACCACCCCAACCGTCCGTCCGAATTCGATCGTGTATGGGCGCAGCCTTTTTTCTCGTACATCATTACCAACATCCAAGCAGGGAAGGCTACCGAAAGTCGCTCCTGGCGGTTGAGCGAAGACCGTTCAGAGTTCGAAGAAGAAGAAATCAAAGTGGTTTCAGGAGTGTCGCAATGAATGCGCAGGCGCTGCAAAAAGTGGACCATGCAGCACTAAAAAGTCACCAGATCGTTATTGTTCTACTCAACATCCTGGGATTTGTGTTCAACCAGCCGATCCTGCCTGCCATCGTTGCCATCGTCATGGGCCTGGGGTCACTATTAAAAACTCCCGGCTTTGGGTTCGTCTACAAATACGGCCTCAAACCCCGCGGCTGGGTCAAACCTGATGTATTGGACGACAACCCGGAGCCGCACCGCTTCGCACAATTTGTGGGCTTCCTCTTCATGACCGCCGGATCGATTTCCCTGTTCCTGGGTAGCCCTATCCTGGGCTGGGGCTTGGTCTGGATAGTTATCGCGCTGGCTGCGTTGAACGCCTTTGGCGGGTTCTGCGTCGGTTGCGCCGTCTACTATTGGCTGGCACAAATCCATATGCCCGGCTTCACCAAGACCCCGCCGAACGGCACTTTTCCTGGCATGAAACCGAAAGGGGCTACGCATGACTCCTGACATCTTTTTACGCACCGCTCTTGCAGCGGGCATCATCCTGATGGGATTGGGCGCTTATTGGCTATCCAATCAGTGGATGCTGCTTCGCGCCCGGTCGTACTCAAGCGCGCTCATCACGCAGCCCAATGGCCCTGCCATCGTCTATTTCACCACGCCCGACTGCGCTCCCTGCAAAACCATCCAGCACCCGGCCATCGAAAAAGTGCGCGGGATTCTCGGCGAAAAATTGCAAGTCGTCGAAATCGACGCTACCCAGCAAGCCGAACTGGCACAACACTGGGGCGTGATGGGCGTCCCGACTACATTTATCATCGACTCGCACGGCAAACCGCGCTTCGTCAACAACGGCGTGGCCCGCGCAGACAAACTGCTCAAACAACTTCAGAGCATCTAACCAAGGAGATTTTATTCCATGCCCGTTTTACGTATCCCCACCCCTCTGCGCACGTACACCAACGGCCAAAGTGACGTGACCGTCAACGGCGCGAACGTCGCCGAGGCTGTCAGCAACCTGACAGCGCAGTTCCCGGCGCTTAAGCCACACCTTTTCAAGGAAGACGGCGAACTACGCGCTTTCGTCAACCTGTTTAAGGGCGAGGAGAACGTCAATGACTTACAGGGGCTGCAAACCTCGTTGAACGAGGGCGACCGCCTCCTGATCATTCCCAGCATCGCCGGTGGCCGCCATGCTCCTTGAGCTTTCGCACGAAGAGATTCTGCGTTACTCACGCCACCTGCTCATCCCCGAAGTTGGCCTGGACGGGCAGAAAAAGCTCAAGGCCTCCTCTGTGCTGGTCATCGGCACCGGCGGCCTGGGGTCGCCCGTCGCCTTGTATCTGGCCGCAGCGGGAATTGGGCGCATCGGCCTGGTGGACTACGACGTGGTGGACGCCTCCAACCTGCAGCGGCAGGTCATCCACGGCACCAGCACCGTCAACCAACTCAAAGTCGAAAGCGCGCGCACGCGCCTGCACGACCTGAATCCTGATATCCAGGTGGACGTCTACAACGAACCGTTCACGTCCGAAAATGCCCTGGACATCGCCCGCGGCTACGACGTGCTGATCGACGGCACCGACAATTTCCCCACCCGTTACCTAACCAACGACGTGAGCGTGATGCTTGGCATCCCCAACGTCTACGGCTCGATCTTCCGCTTCGATGGGCAGGCCAGCGTCTTCTACGCCAAAGAAGGCCCGTGCTACCGCTGTCTGTTCCCCGAACCCCCGCCGCCCGGCTTAGTGCCCTCCTGCGCGGAAGGCGGCGTGTTGGGCGTGCTGCCCGGCACCATCGGCACCATCCAGGCCACCGAAGCGTTGAAAGTGCTGCTCGGTATCGGCTCGCCGCTGATGGGCAGGCTGCTGCTCTATAACGCGCTCGATATGAGCTTCGAATATGTCAAGCTGAAGAAAAATCCTAACTGCGTCATCTGCGGCGAGCATCCCACGGTGACGGAATTGATCGACTACGAGGCCTTCTGCGGCGTACCCGGCCACGACCACGAAGAGGGCTCCGCGGGTGCCGGATGGGACATCGACGCCCCCGCGCTGGCCTCCCGTTTAAACAACGGGAATCCCCCCGCGCTGCTGGACGTGCGCGAACCGCATGAACTGCAAATCTCTGCCCTCCCCAACGCCCGCAACATCCCGCTGGGAACGCTGGCCGCGCGCCTATCGGAACTGGACTCCGCCCAGGAGATGGTCGTCTTCTGCAAAAGCGGTGGCCGCTCGGCGCGCGCCCTGGAATTGCTGGTCAGCGCCGGATTCAAGAAAGTTAAAAACCTGAAAGGCGGCATCAACGCCTGGGCCAGAGAAGTTGACCCAGAGCTGCCGCTCTACTGAGCGACGCACACCGGGCGAGGTTGACCCTCGCCCGGTTTTTTATGGGGGTATCGATCGGATTCTTGTCCGGTATGTTAAAATTAGTCTAGCGTAGCCTTTTGATTATTGCACTTGCATCCCTGAGCGACTACACGCCATACAGAAAGCTGGCTCACAGAACGGAAGCCAGATAAGGAGGCGCAATGACACAGAACAAAACACAAATCATTGCAACGCTCAAAGAAGAATTTGATCAGTGGGAAAAACTCTTGAACGGCTTGAGCGAGGCACAAATCAACACGCCGCCGGCCCCATCCGAATTCTCCGTCAAAGATGTAATGGCCCATTTGTGGGCGTGGCAACAACGTTCCATCGCGCGCCTGGAAGCCGGCATCCAAAATAAGGAGCCTGAATTTCCCCAATGGCATCTGGGCCTCGACCTCGAGTCAGACGGCGAACCGCATCAGGTCAACGGCTGGATTTACAAGACCAATCGAGACAGGCCCTGGCCCAACGTCTATCAAGACTGGAAAACGGGTTTTCTCCATACCATCGAGTTGGGGGAGGCGATTCCGGAACAAGACCTGCTGGACAAAGAGAAATTTCCGTGGTTGGAGGGGTATACTCTCGCGGACATATTAACAAGTTCCTACGAACATCACCACCAGGATCATCTGACGCCCCTGCTCCACCGGTTTCACCAACAGGGAATATGAAGTCGCTATAAAAGGAGTCTAAAATGCGTCTCGACCAAAAACGAATCGCAATCTTCGTTGCCGAGGGGGTTGAAGACCTGGAATTCCACGTGCCGGTTATGCGTTTGCAAGAAGAGGGCGCCGAAATTATGGCAGCAGGCCTTACCTCCCAATCCGTTCACGGCAAGAACGGATTGGTCATCACCCCCACGACGACGGTCGAGTCTCTCGACCCGCAAAATTTGTTTGCGCTGATCGTGCCGGGTGGCTGGGCCCCCGACAAGCTGCGCCGCGTCCCCGCCGTGACGAACCTGGTCCGTGAGATGGACACAGCGGGCAAGACCATCGGCATCATCTGCCACGGTGGGCTTGTCGCCATCTCGGCTGGCATTGTGCAAGGTCGCCGGGCCACGGGGTCACTTGGTATCAAGGACGATCTGATCAACGCCGGCGCTACCTGGGTCGATCTGCCCGCCTTCCGAGACGGGAATCTGGTCTGGGGCCGGGTCGTCGCAGATATTCCCGCCTTCTGCCGCGAATTGGTTGCAGCACTTATTGAAGCAGCCGGCGCTTAACAGATGGAACACCCGGCTACCGCCCACTCTTTCAGCCAGCAACTCCGGGAAGGTAATAAAAAGCAGCAAAAATGGCAATCAGAAGGAATTGAGCCATCGGATAATAACTGGCTCTATCAAACAACATGGCCGCCTGAAGCCTTTCTCTCGATCGATATAACTGAAAAGCCGGCTGCAAAAGCAAAAAATATCCTATCAAGAAACTGGCGAGCAAATAGGGCAAACCAAGCCGGAGGGGAGAAATCAACGGTAAAAACAAACTCGTAAGGACTGCAAATATCAGCGAGATCACAACGATCAGTCCTGCTTTTTCCAAGCCGAACAAAAGGGGAATGGTCTTGGCCTTTACACGGATATCTTCTTCCACATCGTTCCAGTCGGCTGGAATATTCTGCCCGCCCACTTCCCAAAAAATCAACCAGGCTAACTGTAAAAGCAAAAGCTGGATGGGCGGATGCGGGGCTACAACAAAAACGGCCGCCGTTGGACCGCTGGCTTTGACCAGGCCACTGACCAATGTCCTCAAATAAGTCACTTTGAACAGCAGGCAATAAATGATTTCAAAAACAGCAGCAGCAATAAATATAACAACGATCACTGGGTTGAGTAAATAAGAGCCTATGACGGTCAAGAAGAACCAAATTGCAAACCAGAGCCAGCCGCCCCGGTAGCTGAGTAAATTCCGCGCAAGAGGATAACGCATATCGGAGGCCTCAACAGAATACCCCTGGTTGATCCCGCCATCTGAAAATTTTTCCCGATCGACCCAAACACCAACCAAATCATTCAAAGCATAGATGGCAGTGTACCCGGCAAATCCGGTGAACAAGGATAAGAGAATAACCTGCCATTGCGGAAACGCGCCTAACCACAATAAAGCACAAAAGGCGGGTGCAGCAATATCTAAAATACCATGGGTCGTTCTAGAAAGCGCAAAAAATCTTTTCATGTGCCTAGCCTCCAGGCTAAAATTATTTTCAAATAAAACATATGATTTTTATTCCCCCTTCTCGGTTTTCCCATTTTACCTGGAAATTTCACCGCGAGATGATCACTTGAACTTGCCAAAGAATCACAAAGGCACAAGTTTTTCGGTCAAAAAGCTTCCTGCCCTTGTGCCTTCGCAGTAAAGACTCTCAATTTCCGTCAATTCAGGAGAATTTGATCTTCGTACTGTCAGCGCTCCTGAATTCCGTCGTAGCGCATGACAAGCCCATATTTCAGTGTTTTTGTCGCTGTTTGAAGTTCATCCAGCCTTATGTCATTGACAAAAACACAATTCCCGATCCCGTCTGGCATAGGTACCCGTTGTAGTCCATTTCGGTGATGGACCCGTTCTTCCAGAGATTGCCACATCAGATACGGGTCAAGGACATCAGTGTTTAGCACAATGCCTAACCCAGAAATTAACTGGAATATCCGATCAACTTCTTCATCGGACAACAGGTTTCGCGCTTTGGCAATCAACACGGAGATAGCAATATCAAGCAATACCGCTTCGCCATGGAGCAAATAAGCTTCATGACGGGTCTCAAGACCGTAGCTGAACGTATGGCCGAAATCCACATTGCGCGCCAGGGTTTCTTCGAACAAATTAGGCTCAAGTTCCTCGAGCATACCCGTAATCGCACGATCCAGAATGGAACCGCCGACGTCGTCCTGGAAGCGAGCAGCAATCCCGTCGGCCCCATGCTGTTCCAACAGCATGAACAATCCAAGATCTTTGATGACGGCCAATTTGATGATTTCGCAAACGCCATTTAAAACATGGCGCACCGGCAAGGTTTTTAAGAAAGCTCTATCCAAGAAAACCTTTAGCGGCGGCTCAAATGAGCCTACACGATTCTTATGGCCATTGAAGTTAAGACCGGTTTTTACCCCCACCGACGCATCGACATAACCCATCAGCGTTGTGGGGACCTTGATATGCGGTACACCCCGTCGATAGCTACTCGCAACAAACCCGACAACATCTGTCAACACACCGCCGCCAATAGCAATGATTGGCTCATCCCGGCGATCGATGGGAAACGAATCGAGTTCATGCAAAATAGAGAGATAACTCTCAACGGTCTTATTGCCCTCGCCGCTGGGGAAAGAGACGATTTTTGCATCGACCCGGTGCTCAGCAAAGTACTGCCGTATCTCCGCAGAATAATATCGTTCCACATTGCCATCGATAACGACAAATCTGCGGGTGCTTTCTACCTTACCTACCGACAGTAAAGCATTGTTTCGTGGGTTGAAAAGATCAGGAGCACTTACAATCTCATACTCGACGGGGCGCTGATACGTGACACACCACTTACGCATTTCATTTGTCATATTACTTGCAACCAGTTGGATTGGCTATCCAACACCCTCCTGGCAACGCCCTGGGCAAGCTCAAGACTGTGGTTCTTGTAATTTCCGCACTCCTGGATACTGGCATAGGGCACTTCTTTTGCCTCTAGCATATCGTTCAAGATATTTTCATAGACGTCACAAATTTTTTGCGCATTACCCTGGTTCAACAGGATCAAGTAAAAACCGGTTTGGCATCCCATAATACCTACCGAGAGAAAATTCTCCGGCAGGTATTTCCGAAATCCCGCCAACAGGAAATGCTCGACAGAATGTAATTCCGTGGTGGATAAACATTCTGTGTTTGGGCGATTGATACGAAGATCAACACAATAAACAACATCGCCCTTGTCACCCTCCATAAAAGAACGCAGTTTAACATGTGGCGCCTTCAATAAACAGTGGTCAAGCTCTCCAACCGTGCTGGCATCCCAGCCAAGCTGTTCAACGTTTACCATAAATTACTCCTATCTTATCGAACCACAAATCGCTTAAGAAACAGCGATCTCTCCAAGTTGCCTACACATATTGGGATAAATGTAGATAACTGTTCGTCAGGGCTTTCTCCCACGAGGCAACATGATGGTACAACTCTACAGAACCGTACCCTGAAAAGCCATTATCGGTCAGAGCCTTGAAACTGGCGGCGAAATCGAGCGTCCCTTCCCCTGGAATTTCATGGAAGTGAACGATGCCTGTCAGTGTGTTTGCAACCATTTTTTCCACGAGAGGCTTGCCGTCCACAGCTTTCGCACTACGCAAGTAAACGAGGACCGGCCGGGCTCTCTCCAAAACGTCAAAGCTCAACCGCGGAACAGAGATCAAATAGGTGAAAATTTCATCATCAAATGGCGTCGAGCCAGCATAGAGGCCGCTATAGTCCACATAGGCTAAAGCCGGTTCAACACCTGATTGACTCAAAATGGTCTCAAGGCGTTTTTGCTGTTCCCCAATAGGTTTTTCATCAGAGAAATAGATTGGATGTTTTTTGTCCACCAACAAATAGCTGGCAGTCTCAGGAAAGTAAATCAAGTAGCTGGCAAAATCCAGGTCGATCTTAAGATTTTCAGCATCCTTGACGATTTTTAAGTTGTAGCCCTCTTGCGCGTCAGAGACATGCAAATAACCTGCATAAGGGGCGGCCTGGGCCAGGGCAGCAATGTAGTCGCGCTCCGAGCAATACATGTGACAAATGTCCAAGTGCAATTTGAAACGTGGGGAATTGACCTCGTCAACCAGCGACATCCCCTGCTCCATCGTCTCAATGAACATGCCGGGTTCCGGTTCAATGAGCAGGGTGATATCTTCACCGTCCCGAATTTCCCGCAGGCACTCTTGAATGCTATCAACAAGCAATTCTCGCGGGTTGACCGATGGATTATTGATATGTTCCTCGCGAATAAATCCGCTCCCAAAAGTGACCAGCGAAACATCTAGCTTGCGGGCTACATGAATCCCTCGCCTGACCAGGTCGATTCGACGCTTTCTACCCGCCAAATCTGGACTCATCAGGGATGGTTCGTGCGGCCGCGACGGCATAAAAAAATGCGAGGCGGTCGCCACGCAGGCGGGTTCGACTCTGGCTGAATCCAGGCGCTTTTTGACGGTAGCAAGGTATTCGTCTGTAATCTCAAAGGGGTTGAACTGGTCACGATGAAAGGAAAGTTCGATTCCGGCATAGCCTGTTTTATCTACTTCATCAATTGCATCCAAAAAGTCCAGGTTGGTCAAGCCAAACGTACTGTAACTCAGTTTAATCATTCCCATTGCTCCCAAATGAGGCTGGTTCGATCCGCCGCCCATCGACAGATAAACGAACTCGTCAAATCAACTTACAACGGTAAAAGAATCGCTACTTCTGTGAGGAATACCACAAAGGCAACTTATTATACTCAGTAGATCGCGAAAACTTAAGAGCAGTCTGCACTACGAGAAAATAGCTACGCCAGCTATCAAAAAGCCGCTTCGCGAGGCACTGATTCTATGTATTTATGAGAGCAGGGTCAAGGGTTATTCTCAGTCATTCGTAATCAACAAATATAATCGCCTTTTCAGTAAAGCGAAGAGAACTGCGAACAAGTCGGTAAAAAAAAAACGGATTTTCCATCCGCGGGCATTATATAATCGCCGTGGCAGTGCAGCTGCATGAAACCTATCGACAGCAGATGGCTCAAAGGCCGAATCATGAAGGAGCACTTCGTCCCGCCGTCCGTGACCTGGACTGAGCAATAATCCCACCTCAAAAATGCGTCTGTTTCGAGGCCACCCATCCTATGCACAAAAACAGCCACAACCGATTCTCTTTTTTAATTCACAGAATCGAATTTTCGATGTAAGATTATCTTATGTTGACAAATGAAATCGAAGCGGACATCATGCAATGGCGTTTGGAGCGGGTAGAACGCTTGCGCACCAGCGAGCGAAGTTGGCTGGCCCTGGCGGGTCTGTTTTGGCCGAACCAGGGAAACAACACCTTCGGCAGCGATCCCAATTGCAACTTCGTTCTGCCATCCGGCGCACCCAAGAAGGCCGGCGTCTTTCGCCTCCAATACGACGAAGTCTATCTCAGCGCGGAGCCAGGCGTCAGGATCACGTGTAATGGTGGCAAGCCGCCCAACCGGCCCTTGCTTGACGACCAGAAAGACCAACCTGATTATCTCAGGCTTGGTCGTTTTATTTTCGTCGTAATCAAACGCGGGAAACAGACTCTTGTTCGCCTATGGGACACTGAGCATCCACTACGCAAGGAATTTTCAGGGTTGAACTTTTATCCTATCAAGCTCGACTACCGCTTCGATGCCGTCTATCGGGGGTATGCCCCCCACAAGCGTGTCAAACAACAGGACATCATCGGGGAAATCCACGATACGGATATGATTGGCGCCGTCAGTTTCCGCTGGCAAGGAAACGAATACCACCTCGACGCAGAGGACGCTGGCGACGGCCTCTTCATCGCCTTCAAAGATGCGACCAATGCACAAACCACTTATGCAGGCGGACGGTATATCCAAACAAAAAAACCACAAGACGGGAAAGTGACGCTCGACTTCAACAAGGCCTATAACATGCCCTGCGCTTATACCGTCTACGCCACTTGCGGCCTACCGACCAACAACAATCGCCTGCCTTTCGCGGTTGAAGCTGGAGAGATGAAATACCAGCGCGGCCATTAACCACAGGCTGCCCACCCAATAACGACTGGTCAATTTACTCGCTCTGGCAATTTTTAGAATCCCCCCCATGAACAAAACAAGATAATTACTCTCCAGGCATCAGCAGGGTGAAACGAATTTACGAACATAGCCTCGCTTATCTCAAAAGGCAAACGACAAAATTCCGTCGTCATTTTCTTGCGATTCGGGTCGTCTTCCTCCATTTACAATAGTGAAAATGCACGATAACCATTAAAAGCTATAATCAAATTAATAACCGAAAAGAAAAACAACAAAGTCTAATTTATGAAAAACAAACTTTCTGTATTCAAAGTCTCTTTAGTTGTTAGCCTTTTATGCCTCCTCTCGGCAGCTTGTCAAGCCGACCTGGCAGGCGCAGCTGGAGCAAGTGGGGAAAGAACTACTCCGACTCCGGTTGTCGATGTCAAACAAGATACATCGGCCACCCAGCCTGTCGTCCAGTCTTTACCGACCCCTTTGCCAACGCCGAGTGGCCGAATTGCTTTTGTCTCAAACTTAGACGGGAGCCAGAAAGTCTATGCCATATCGGCGGACGGACAAAACCAGGTTCTTTTAGGCGACGGCATAGTTCAAGCCAGTTCGCCACATTGGTCTGCTGACGGGAAACGGCTTGTCTTTGTCGCAAATGGTGCAGACAAAAATATCGACATTTTTGTCATCAACTCTGACGGGAGCGGTTTAACTCGTATCACGCAAAATCCCGCCAAAGACGATGCCCCCGCGTGGTCTCCAGACGGGCAAAAAATTGCTTTCGCCTCTTACCGTGATCAAAATTGGGAAATTTATGTTGTCAATGCCGACGGAACAAATCTGCAACGCTTAACCAACAACCCCGCCGGAGATTTTAACCCCACATGGTCTCCAGATGGACAATGGATTGCATTTGTGAGCAATCGTGATGGCAATGCGAACGTTTACATCGTCCACCCAGATGGGACCCGTTTAACCAGAGTCACACAAGGAAATTCACCCAGTTCCGACCCGGTGTGGTCTCCAGACAGCCAGTCGATCGCATTACGGTCCGGGACATCCTCATCTAGCCTTGTCAATATTTGTGTAGTGACTCTGATCGGTCACCAAGAAAGTTGTTACACCAACAATAGCACGAATACAGGCATTCCATCCTGGTCTCCGAATGGGCAATATCTGGCATATCGTTCTCAAGTAAACCAAATCTGGGATATTAACGTTCTAAACTTAAAGACCGGAGAAACGAATAGATTACAGTTGGAAGTTGCCCCAACAGGAGACCCGGTTTGGTCACCGGATGGCTTATATCTGGTTTTTCAGGCAAAATACAAAGATAGTATGGAAATCTTCCAAACAAACATTATGACCGCAACTGTGAATCGCCTCACGAGCAACACTGCAACTTACAATGGCGATCCATCTTGGACGCAGTAATACGAATATAGGCAGCGCTTCGTATCGGCAATACATGAGTCGCCCTCCGAGGCGGCTCATGTATTGGGCTCTCCAGAGAATTGGTGGAATGAAGCGGATTAACAGGGTGTTGGGGGGGGGGGGGCGCCCCCCCCACCCCAAGCAAAT
>JBJKRF010000160.1:0-10917 GCA_046704785.1 Anaerolineales bacterium
GGGCGGAGCAGGTTTTTGGCTTTATCCGGACCAATGAACTCTTGGTCTCCCTCTTGATAAACCCTTATAAATGAACTACATAGATGAACCACCGCCTCTTCCATGTCGCCTGTCTGAGCGGGCTACCCCCTGCTGACAATGCTCCCCGGCAGGAGATTTCACAGCCGGGATAGAAAGGGCCGTATATCTCTGTTACAGCGAGGACGATTCGCTATATAATGAATTCGTCACGTCCGTGATCGACGGTGGCCGCGCAAATCCGGGCGAATTCACGCAGGCTGGCCAGCTCGAAAGAGCAGGTCGAGAAAGATATTCGACGGCGGTCGTTGGGACAGATCAAAGGTAATGCCGACCTTGTCACAGCGGAAGGAATCACGTGAGGTAACCATGAAGAAAATAGTTTTGGTTCTACTTTTGTCGATGCTTTTAGCAGCCTGTACGAGCCTGGCGGGCGCAACGGAAACGCCTACGCCCGCGCCAACCCCTTCTCCTACCGGGACGGCGACACCAGTGCCCACAGCGACCGAGACCCCTACTCCCACAGCTACTGCGACACCAGACCTGGGCGCCGCTCCCCAGGGTATGCAGAACGTCTTACAAGATGGCGGTCGCCTCGACTGGGCCAATGGTGTTGTGTACGACAAAAACGGCAAGGAACAGTATGATTTGCAAAACGGGGAGTGGGTGCTTAATTTTACTCCGGGGACTCACGACGTACAGTTTACTCATCCGGTAGTGTGGCAAGGTGAGACTACGAGTATGGGCACGATGGCAAGCTTCGAAGGTGATAACGCAATTCCTAAGCTTATAGCGTATTTGTCTCATAATGCCAAGCGGTATACGGGTATTTATGAGATGAGTTATCTCTTCTCCGTTAGTAATGTAGAGTGGATGCGGTACGCTAATGTACTCCATTCTATAACTGGGCATGTGGGTGGCGACTCGTTGTTGCCCCCTGTTGTGTACAAAGGTCAATCTTATTTGGCTGTCGATGTTAAAAACATCAACAACACCGATACTATTGTAGCATTCCAGAGAGGCGATGGTTCTTTTGATAGCGTGTGGGTGAGTGATCCTATAGGGCCGGTTGAAGCGGCAATACACGCGAATCAGCGAAGTACTCCGACGCCAGAACCAATGATGTCTCCCACCCCATAGGATGTTTTGCCGGAACTCGTAGGAGTTTTTGTCGCGAAATTTGAGTTTCTTTGTGGTTTTGTAGACCAGACTTGGCGCGTTGGTGCTGCGTTGGAGTATATTGGTCTTAGGGGGTTTTTGATGAAATTATACGTACGGTTTGCCATCGTTGTGTCGAGTATCGTGGGGGTTGGTGTGGGATTTTTCTTTCTGGTTCCCAGAGTTGTGCAGGCTGGTTGCACGACAGGACCTGAAGTCTTGGGTGGTGCGTGCCAAGATAGCTGTAGTAATAATGCGGTTGGAACGAGTTCGAATGGCATAGCATGTGACAGTTGCTTAACGCGCTACATGCTCTTTGACTCTTGGGACAATTTATTCATCTTTATGCTGGATAGCTTGGATATCGCTCCTGAACCTCCATAACCCAATTTCAGATTTGGAATTGCTGATTGCATTAAGACAAGTAGGGTTGTATGACTGAAATGCCCTAATGAACTCCAAAACTGTACTAAAAATAGCCGAATAATCCCCAAGAATTTTGTCGCACAAAACCTTTCCTGCCATGTTGCGGTACCTGCAACATCCCTTTCGTACAGTGGGAAAAATCCACACAACGGAGGTGTTGCATGGCTCGCCAACCGCAAGACGAAAAACTGGAACGCATCTATAATACAGTTGAAGAATATCCGGGGGAGAGACCTGGTTTTATCGCTCGTTTACTTGGATTGAACCGTTCGGATGTGACGCGTTCACTCCCGGCTCTGGAAGAGAAAGACTGGTTTCTTTCAGAAGATGAAAAGGGTGGTTTATGGCCTTTTCGCAAACCAAAATGACAAATGTTGCAGAATCAGATAGAACGACATGCTATGCTGTTGCAAGAAGGTGAACGTTGAGAAGGGAGTTTTCTGATTCCTTTGTTCGACGTGCAAGTGGTATGCAAACTCGTCCACTCGCCTGATAAAAAGGTGTATTGGATAAAACTGGACGGGCTCACAATGAAAGGAACGAATATGGGAAAGGGAATGAGTAAGTCGGAGCGTCTGGCAGAGGTGAAGCGGCTGTATATTCAGCGTGCTTATACAGATATCGAGCTGGCCGAACGCCTGGGCGTGGACCGCACGTTGGCCTATCGTGACCGCATCGAATTGACGCGCGAGTATCCCGTCGAGCAGGATGCAGAAAGTCGTTATTTCATTAACCGTACAAAGCTGATTTCAGAGATCAAGGTCAACCTGCACGAGGCGCTGACGCTGTATCTCGCAACCCGCAAGACTTCACGCCAGACACGTTTCTATCAGCCACATACTGCCAATGCGCTCGAAAAACTGGCGGCTGCGCTGCGCCAGCCGATGACCGCGCGCCTGCTCAAGGCGGCGGACGCGCTGCTGAAACAGGACAAGGCCCCGGAGAAGGTCAAGGTGATCGAGACGCTGGCCGAAGCCTGGGTGGAGCAGCGCAAGGTGCGCATCCGCTATCAGCCGCTGGGCCTGGACGAGTATCGCAATCACGTTATCCATCCCTACTTGATTGAGCCTTCGATCTGGAGCGACAGCGTGTATGTGGTGGCTTATAGCGAGGTGACCGAGCGTATCACGCCCTTCAAGATCGAGCGCATCGAGAGCGCCTTCGCCTCGGGCGAGACCTTCGAGATGCCACCCGGTTTTGACGAGGGCGAGCTGCTCAAGCACGCCTGGGGCATCTGGTTCAGAGACAAGGAGCCGGTCGTGGTCAGGCTGCGCTTTGCGCCCGACCCGTCTGTCATCCAACGCTTGCAGGAGAGCAAATGGCATCCACTGGAGAAGCTTGAGTCGACAGAGGACGGGAGCTATATCTGGAGTGCGCCAGTGGCCGAATGGCGCGAGATGCTGCCCTGGGTGCGCGGCTGGGGGGCGGATGTGGAGGTGTTGGCGCCGGAGAGCCTGCGCAAGGCGATCAAGCGCGAAGCGAGAAAGCTGGCAACGTTATATCAGGTGATGGAAGAGAAGGCAGGGCCAATGATTTACTATGGGCATTCGAGAAAGGACAAAGACAAGTCAGAATGGCAGCCTTTGATCGAGCATTTGACCAATACGGCTGACCTGGCAGAGAGATTCGGTCGGGATGCCGGGATTGCAAGCTTGGTACGAACTGCCGCCTTGCTGCATGACATTGGCAAATACTCCACGGCATTTCAAGCCCGTCTGGACGGTTCCGGGCGCAAAGTAGATCACGCCACAGCGGGGGCAAAGGAAATATTGAATTTATTCAACCAAGACCCCTTGCAAAAAGACATTGCAACCTTGCTGGCCTACTGTATTGCTGGTCATCACACCGGGCTTCCCGATTACGGCAGCAGCATGGACGTAGACGGCGATGGAACCCTTTTGGCGCGCGTGGAGAAGAAGAAACTGGAGGATTTCAGCGCGTATAAAACTGAGGTAGATGTCAATTCGTTGACTTTGAAACCGCGCACAGTGAAAACGTCCAACGCGAGCTTTTCAATGGCATTCCTGACCCGCATGATCTTCTCCGCCCTGGTAGACGCCGATTTCCAAGAAACACAAAATTATATGAAAGACGAACTGCCACCACGCGGTGATCATCCCAGTATCGAGGTGCTGTGCCAGACTTTCAATACCGCGCTGCAAAAATTCGATCACCCACAGGGTGAGATCAACCAAAAGCGCACCGAGACGCTCAAGGCCTGTATCGAAAAGGCCAACACGGAACAAGGTTTTTTTACGTTGACCGTTCCCACAGGCGGTGGGAAAACCCTGGCTTCGATGGCCTTTGCCTTGAACCATGCCGTCAAACATGGATTAAAGCGTGTCATTTACGTCATCCCCTTTACCAGCATCATCGAGCAAAATGCGGCAGTCTTTGAGGAATATCTGGGGCAAGAAAACGTGCTGGAGCATCATTCCAACTTCGATTGGAAAAAGGAGACCCAGAAAGATTCGGCAGAGGCAGACGACGAAACCAAAGACATCATCAATAAGCTGAAACTGGCCGCGGAGAATTGGGATATTCCGGTGGTGGTGACGACCAACGTACAGTTCTTTGAATCGTTGTTTGCCAACAAAACCTCACGTTGTCGCAAGTTGCATAACCTGGCAAAGAGCGTCATCGTCTTTGACGAGGCCCAAATGCTGCCGCGCGAATATCTGGACCCGTGTATGCTGGCTGTCAAGGAACTGGTGGTCAATTACGGCGCAAGCGCTATCTTTTGCACCGCCACCCAACCCGCTTTGAACCAGCGCCTGCCCAAAGTCACTTTCACCGAACTGGCCCCCGACCCGCAGGACTTGTTCGATTTTTACAAGCGCGTGCAAATCACCCATATCGGTAGAACGCCCGACGCGAACCTGATCGAAAAAATCAAGGAGCACCCCCAGGCGTTATGTATCGTCAACACCCGCAAACACGCGAAAGGGTTGTTCGATCAGCTGAAAGGCGAAGGGAATTTCCATCTTTCCACCCTGATGTGTCCGACGCATCGCAAGGAAGTTCTCTCGGATGTGCGCAAACGCTTGAAAGCCGGTCAACTCTGTCGGGTCATTTCCACCCAGGTGATGGAAGCCGGTATTGACGTGGACTTCCCCGTCGGCTTTCGCGCGTTAGCCGGGTTGGATTCGATCATCCAGGCCGCCGGGCGGGTCAACCGCGAGATGAAGCGCGGTCTGAGCGATGTTTACGTCTTCGACCCTGAAACGTCGTTCATCAAAAAGACGCCCGTCTTTATCCAACAGGGCGCGGCAGTGGCTGAAAATGTTTTGAGAGACTATGCATCTCAACCTGATTCAAAGGATGCAATCGAGAGCTATTTCAGGTTTTTGTATACCCTGCAAGGCAAAGACGCCTTTGACGCAAAAAAGATTTTGGCTCATTTTGAGAATGGGATCGAGTTTGATTTCAAAAAGGCGGCTGACGATTTTAGATTAATTGACAACAATACCGTAGCTGTTGTCATTCCTTACAACGAGGAGGCCCGCAAACTGCTTGAGCGCGCAAAATATCATCCTTTCCCTTATTCTCTTGCCAGAGAATTGCAAATGTATACGGTCAATATCTACGAAAACGAGTTCGAGAAACTACAGAGCAAAGGAGTCATCGAAACCTATAACGAAACCTACGAAGTCCTAAATGATATGAAATACTATGACCCGCAAACGGGTCTCATTCTGCCTGCTGATGCGGGCGGGGATGCGTTGTTTTTCGATGGATAAGGTCTATATCAAAAAAGGAGGTTCATCTATGGGATATGGCATCAAAATCCGAGTAAGCGGCGATTATGCCTTATTTACCCGGCCCGAAATGAAGGTGGAACGCGTCAGTTATGACGTGCTCACGCCTTCGGCGGCGCGCGGCATCATCGAAGCAATCTACTGGAAGCCCGCCATCCGCTGGGCGATAGACAAAATCCACGTACTGAAAGAGATCGAGTTCACCAACATCCGCCGCAATGAAGTCAGCGAGAAGGCTTCGGAAAGAAAGCCCTACTTGGTGGCCCCTGAAATTCGCCAGCAGCGGGCGGCGCTGGTGCTCAAAAACGTGGATTATGTCATCGAAGCACACTTCGACCTGACCGATAAGGCTGGCGACGAAGACACGGTCGAAAAGCATTACAACATCGTCCTGCGTCGTCTGCGCAAAGGGCAGCACTTCCACGCGCCCTGCCTGGGGACGCGCGAGTTCGGCGCGAAGGTGGAGTTGATCGAAGACGGCGAAGAGATTCCGCAAAGCCCGCTTGGCGATTTGGATTTGGGCTGGATGCTGCACGACCTGGACTTCTCGAACCTCCGTGATATCAAGCCCAAGTTCTTCAAGGCTGCCCTGAAAAATGGCGTACTCGATTTGACCCAGGTGCAGGAGGTGCGGCAATGATCTTGCAGGCGCTGACGCGCTACTACGACATTTTGTCTAAGGACCCCGACAGCGATATTGCGCCGCCTGGGTATAGTTCCACAGGGGTTAGCTTTGGCTTGAATATTTCCGAGCAAGGTGAATTGCTGGATGTTATCCCTTTATTTGATCAGGTGCAGCGCGGCAAAAAACTGGAAGAAAGACCAAGGCGCATGATCGTTCCTGAACAAGTCAAAAAGACATCTGGTATCAGCGCAAACTTTTTATGTGAGAACAGCGCCTATATTTTGGGCATTTCAGACAAAGGCGACGCTGAATATTCACAGAAACGTTTTGATGAATTTGCGCGTTTCAATGGTGAACTTCTGATGAAAGCAGATTGCAGAACAGCAAAAGCAGTGCTTGCTTTTCTTGACAGCTACAGTCCTGCAACGGGAAGGGAAAATGCCAGGATTGCTCCTCACCTTGAAACCATCTTGAAAGGTGGCAATTTGGTCTTCATGTTTGAAGGGAACTTCGTCCACGAAGACCCGGCCATAAAACGTGCATGGGAAAAATATAAAGGCAGCAGTGACGCCGAGTTGATTCAGTGTCTCGTGACGGGCGAAATTGCTCCGTTGGCCCGTTTGCACCCAAGTCTAAAAGGCATACGCGATGCCAATCCAACCGGCGCAACATTGGTCGGGTTTAACGCCCGCGCTTATGAGTCTTACAACCGCGAACAAGGCATGAATTCCCCTGTCGGCGAACAGGCCGCATTCGCCTACACCACCGCATTGAACTATTTGCTCTCTTCTGCCAATGAGAACAAGAAATTCACCATCGGCGATACCACCGTCGTTTACTGGGCAGAAAGTGAGCAGAAAGGTTACGCCAGGGCTTTTATGGGGCTGTGCGAACCGGAAGAAATCGAAGTTCCAGCCAAAGAAAACGCCCCGGCGCGTGACAAGCAGGCCGAAAAGAAACTCAAAAAGGCGGCGGAAAAGGTCAGGCGCGTTCAGGCGTTGGATGTGGAGAAGCTGCTTGAAGGGCTGGATGGCAACCCGCGTTTTTACGTGCTTGGGCTGGCCCCCAACGCGGCGCGCGTCTCGGTGCGCTTCTTCCACAGCGACCCATTTGACAAGATCGTCGCCAAGATCATGCAGCACTACAAAGATTTGGAGATGGTCAAAGAATTTGAAGACCAGCACACTTATCTGACCATCCAAGATATTTTGAAGGAAACGGTTTCTCCAAAGGCGTCCGACCAAAGCGCTGCACCCCTGCTGGCCGGTTCGGTCTTCCGCGCCATTTTGGAAAATACGCCCTACCCGGCGGCCTTGTATAACGCCATCATCAACCGCGTCCGCGCAGACCAGGATGAGAAATTTACCAAGAAGATCGGCTATGCGCGCGCCGCGATTATCAAAGCCTATCTGCTGCGCAAATATCGTTACCAACCCCAACACCCGATTCAGGAGGTTCTTGTCATGTCGCTCAATGAGCAATCTACTATTCCGGCTTATTTGCTAGGTCGTCTCTTTGCCGTCCTGGAGAAAGTCCAACGGGAGGCAATTGGTGACATCAACGCCAGCATCAAAGATCGTTACTTTACGTCTGCTTGCGCTTCGCCAAAGACAGTGTTTCCAACGCTCTTGCGACTTTCGCAACACTGGATTTCAAAAGCAGAATACGGTTATGCCAGCGATAACCGGATCGAGAAAATTATGAATCTGTTGGATATTGAAAACAATCCATTCCCGGCTCACCTTACCCTGGATGAACAAGGCATCTTTGTGCTTGGGTATTACCACCAACGCACAGCATTTTTTGTCAAAGACAACAATCAAGACGCGAAACCTGAATAAAGATGTCATTGCGAGCCGTTCTTTGGCGAAGCAATCTCTGAATATCAGGGGATTGCTTCACTCGCTGAGAAACGCTCGTTCGCAATGACATACATTCAAACGCTACCTTATCAAATCAATCATTTCTCGAAAGGAAAAATAAACCATGACCACCGCTATTTCCAACCGCTACGAATTTGTCCTGCTCTATGACGTGGAAAACGGCAACCCCAACGGCGACCCGGACGCGGGCAACATGCCGCGCATTGACCCTGAAACCGGCTATGGCATTGTCACGGATGTGTGCCTGAAACGCAAAGTCCGCAACTATGCCGAACTGGTCAAGGGCGACGCGGCAGGCTACCGGATTTATGTCAAGGAAGGCACACCGCTGAACCAGAACCATGCCGAAGCTTACGTTGCCGTAGGCTTGAAATCTGGTGACAAAGCCAAATCCGATAAAGTCAACGAAGCTCGCCAGTGGATGTGCGCCAATTTCTTCGATGTGCGCACTTTTGGCGCGGTGATGAGCACCGGCGATAACTGTGGCCAGGTGCGCGGCCCGATCCAAATCAACTTCTCGCGCAGCATTGACCCGATTGTCCAGCAGGAAGTGACCATCACCCGCCAAACCGTCACCAAGATCGAAGATGCCGAAAAAGAACGCACCATGGGCCGCAAGCACATCGTCCCCTATGGCCTGTACCGCGCCGAAGGTTACATTTCTGCCAAGCTTGCCAACGATGAAACCAAAGGCACCGGCTTTTCGGAAGATGACCTGGCGCTCTTTTGGGATGCGCTGGAGAACATGTTCGAGCACGACCATTCCGCCGCGCGCGGCAAGATGGCGGCGCGCAAGCTGTTTGTCTTCAAACACGATAGCGACCTGGGCAATGCGCCTTCGCACAAGTTATTCGATCTGGTCAAAGTGGAGAAGAAGGACGGCGTGGTGATTCCCCGCAAGTTTGCCGATTACGATGTGACGGTTGATGGCAGCGCGCCGGAGGGCGTGGAATTGATCGAGAAGCTGTAGATTATTCAAAAGGTGGCAGTCACTTTGCCCACTCCGGGAATACGATCAATGAAACCAAATAAACCAGCTTACCGCTTAAGCCAGTCTGCCAGACGCTTCTTGACCCTGCTTAAACGTTCGGATGAAATCTCACCGAGACGCGCATTAACGACCGTTTCTTCCACGCTTACCAGACGCGCCAGCCGAACGACAGAACGCGCTTTTAACCCGCTGGCAGAAAAATCGGCGTCAGACGGGTCTATCGCTTCATCGAAATCAGGGGTTTCCTGGTATGCCCGCGATGTGATCATCGCCAGCAGCGCATCGGCATGGCGGCCAGGCGCAAGCGCAAGCACCAATGCGGGACGCAGTTTTCCGGTTTGCAAATCGGTTTGCGGAAAACGGATCAATACCACATCGCCTGGCTTCATGGGTGATAGACCTCGCGGGCGTCTTTCAAGGTGTACTCGACCTCATCCTGTTCGGCGTCTTCATAGAAGAATTGTTGCAGGGCAAATTCACGCCATTGATGTTCGTCCCATTCTTCGTAAGGCGAGGCGCTCTTCTGCTTTGCCAGCAGGAACAGCGTGAAATCAGCGACCTGTTTAATCAGTTCGTCGGGCAAACGGTCAATTTGCTTGTGTAAACGTTCGCGGATCGATACGCTCTTCATCCTGTCACCTCACAATCAACTTTTTCAGATTCTAACACTTTTCGATGATCAAACCCGAGTACACCCCCGAAGAACTGCTGCCGCTCTCCGGCATCCAACACTTCCTATTCTGTCGGCGGCAATGGGCGCTAATCCACGTCGAGCAGCAGTGGAAAGAAAATGCGCTCACCGCCGAAGGCCGGATCATGCATAAACGCGCCGATGACCCCTTCTTTACCGAATCGAGGAACGGGGTCATCATCGCGCGTTCGGTGCCCATTGCTTCCTACCGGTTGGGGCTGTCGGGTGTGTGCGACGTCGTCGAGTTCACGGAGTCATCTGAAGGCGTTCGCTTGCCGGGGCGCGAGGGGCTCTATCTTCCTGCGCCGGTGGAATACAAACATGGCAAGCCCAAACGGGAGCCAAGCGACGAAGCGCAGTTATGCGCCCAGGCCCTCTGCCTGGAAGAAATGCTGGCAGCGAACATCCCGGTAGGCTATCTCTACTACGGCGAAATCCGCCATAGGGTCGTAGTGGAACTGACCGGAGAACTGCGCCAACTCGTGCGAGACATGTCCGAGGAGATGCACGGCTATTTCCAGCGCGGCTATACCCCGCGCGTCAAGCCGTTCAAAGGCTGCCGCTCTTGTTCGCTGGCCGATATCTGCCTGCCTGTCTTGCAAGGCAAGGTTGTGGCGGCTTCGAAATACATTCAGCAGCAGATCGAGAATACGTAGCCATGAAGAAATTAGGCAATGTCTTATACATCACCACGCCCACGGCCTACCTGACCCTCGATGGCGAAAATGTAGTCATCAAGAAGGATGAAGACTCGTCCATGCGGTTGCCGCTGCACAACCTGGAGAATATCGTCTGCTTTACGTACCAGGGCGCAAGTCCGGCGTTGATGAGAGCCTGTGTAGAGCGAAACATTGGACTTTGTTTTCTATCCCCCAATGGCCGGTTCCAGGCGCGCATCACCGGCAGGGTCAGAGGAAACGTCTTGCTGCGCAAAAGACAGTATGCGATTTCGGAAAAGAACGAGGAGAGCGTCCCCATTGCTACTTCTTTTTTGCTCGGAAAAATTGCCAACTGCCGCAAGGTGCTCGAACGCGCGCTGCGCGACCATGCCATGCTAATGAATGTCGAGTCTCTGACAGGCGCATCGAACTTCTTGAAAGAATCCCTCAAGGCCATCCGCGCTTGCAAATCGGTCGGCGATTTGATGGGATTCGAGGGCAGCGCGGCCAAAATCTATTTTGGCGTGTTCGACCAGTTGATCCTGCAACAACATGGCGACTTTACCTTCCGGGAACGCTCACGCCGCCCGCCGTTAGACAATATGAACTCCTTGCTTTCCTTCCTTTACACACTGCTGACCAACGAAGTTGCCTCGGCGTTGGAAACCGTTGGGCTGGACCCGTATGTCGGCTTTTTGCACCAGGATC
>JBJKRF010000161.1:0-42359 GCA_046704785.1 Anaerolineales bacterium
TCCATGACGGGGCGGTAGGAGGGCGTGGAGGCGTAGAAGGCGATCTGCTGGCGGCAGAATTCGCGCTCGCGGGCGTTGCTGGCGGCGAAGAGCGTGACCGAAACGTCCACGTCGGCGCGGGTGCGGCGGGCCTTGCGCGCGCCCGCGTCGATGGCGGGCAGCAGCACCCGGCGCAGGTAGCGCGGCGTGTGGAAGGGATGCACGTGGAAGCCGTCGCACAGTTCCCCGGCCAGCCGTGCCAGCCCGGTGTTGACCCCGGCGATGTAAATGGGGATGGGGCCCACAGGCTTTCGGCCACGCCCGGTGGGGGCGAGGTTGGGCGCAGGCAGGGGCGACGGTGTGAAGAAGGGCGACATGAGCGTGATCTTGTAGTACTCGCCGCGGAAGTTGAGCGGCGCGCCGTTCTGCCAGCAGTCCCACAGGGCGCGCAGCACGCCGATCTGTTCGCGCAGTTTGCCGGTGACCGAGGCGGGCCATTCCAGCCCGAAGCGGCGCTCGATGTGCGGCCTGACCTGCGTGCCCAGTCCGAGCCGGAAGCGCCCGCCGGACTGCGCCGCCAGGTCCCAGGCGCTGTAGGCAATCGTCGTCGGCGAGCGTGCGAAGGAGACGGCGATGGCCGTGCCGGAGCACAGCCGCGTGGTGTGTTCGGCGATCAGGGCGTGTGGCAGGAACGGGTCGTGGATGGTCTCCGAAGTCCAGAGCGTGTCGAAGCCGATCGCTTCGGCGGCGCTGGCGATGGCGGGTACCTCAGCGAGGCGTACGGGGGGCAGGCTGGCGTCCAGTTTCATGTGTTTGCTTCTTTCCTTCTGCTGTACCGCTCGGGTATGGCTATTCGTCTGAGAGCAGGTAAGCGTTGGTCCAGTTGACGGTGGCGAGCAGGGCCTCGGTGTGGGTGCGTTCGTAGTTGTGCGAGGCGTCGACGCCGGGGCCGATCAGGGCGACGGCCACGTCGCCGCCGGCGCGCCAGAAGGACTCGCCGTCGGAGCCGTAGTAGGGATAGGTGTCCACCCGGTAGGGGATTCCGTTGGCGTCGGCCAGGGCCCGCAGCTTTTGGCTCAGTCCGTGATGGTAGGGCCCGCCCGAATCTTTGACGCACAGGGTGGCGTGGAATTCGTCGGAGGTTTGTCCCTGGCCAACGGCGGCCATGTCGAGCGTGAGTAGTTCGTGAACGTCGGCGGGGATTCCGGCTGCCGCGCCGTGCCCAACTTCTTCGTAGTTGCTGATCAGCAGGGTGGTGGTCTGGGCGGGCTGTAGACCGGCCTCGTGCAGGGCTTTGACCGAGGCAACCAGGCCGGCGACGCAGGCTTTGTCGTCCAGGTGGCGTGAGCGGACGAATCCGGCGGTGACTTCGACGCGCGGGTCGAAGGCCACGTAATCGCCAACCTGAATGCCCAGGGCGCGGGTTTCGTCCGCCGAGCTGGTGCGGGCGTCCAGGCGGACTCCCATGTTGTCTTCGCTGCGTTCGAGTTTGCTGGCTTCTGCGCCGTGCACGTGGACGGAGGCTTTGTCGATCAGGTAGGCGCCGCGTATTTTTTTGCCGCCGGCGGTGAAGACCCAGCAGCCTTCGGTCTCGACGCCGTTGAGCAGCAGCCCGCCGATGCGCGTCAGGCGCAGGCGTCCGTTGGGTTGAATCTCTTTGACCATGCCGCCCAGGGTGTCGGTGTGGGCAGTCAGGGCGCGCGGGGCGCTGTTCTGCGCGCCTTCCCAGCGCGCCAGCAAAGCGCCCTTGCGGGTGCGGCTCAGGCTGAGTTCGGGGAATTGGCCGAGCGTTTCGGCGACGAAGTCGATGCCGGCCTCGGCGAATCCGGTGGGTGAGGGGGTGTTCAGCAGGTCGACCAGGAAGCGCAGCAGGAAGGTTGTGTCGATGGGTGGAAGGGACATCGGGTCTCTCCTTTAGGAAGGGCAACGAAAAATAATGACGCGGTCATGGCGAGCAGTCGTTTTTCAGGTGACGAAGCAATCCGAGAAAACCGCCTCGCCATGACAATGTAGAGGCTCTAGCAGGCCTCATCCTTCGAATTCGGCGATTCTTTTGCGCCAGGCCTGCGGGATGGGGATGGCCTGGCGGCTGTGATAATCGTACGTGACCAGCACCGACTCGCCCCGGGCTAATTCGCGCCCGTCCCCGCCATCGACCAGGCGATAAGCCACCTGCATCGATTTGTGGCCCAGGTGGGTGGTGCACACGCCCACGCGCAGGTCCGCGCCGAAGAAGACCGGTGCGAGAAAGGTGACATGCACGTCTGCCAGGATGACGCCGATTTCCATGAATGATTGGTCCGCGTCGAACAGGCCCAAATGGATTAAATAGGCGATGCGCGCCTGCTCGAAGTACGTCAGGAACTTGGCGTTGTTGACATGTCCCTGCGGGTCCAGGTCGGCGTAGCGCACTTCGAGCGGGTGGTAGAAACGAAAGTCGGGCACACGAAGATTATACCTGGGATGCGGTGGCAGGGTTTTTGCAAAGTCTGTCCGTCTTATTGGATGCGATGGCGCTGACCCTGTAAACCTTTCGTGGAACATGCTAGAATGTATGTGCTACTGTATCCTTGCGTAAGTCAGGGAAGTTGTGTGCGGGCGTGCTCCACTACCCGCACACAACTGTTCCCCGGTTTGGTAAGAAAGCTGCCTTTTTATGCGAGTTATCAAAGCTTCTGAAGTCGGTTCGTATTTATATTGCCGTCGCGCCTGGTGGTATCACCTGAACGGGATGGAATCCATCAACCAGGCGGAAATGGCCGCCGGGACGGCGCTGCACCGCCAGCATGGCCGCAAAGTGCTGACGGCCGGACTGGTGCGCTCGTTGGCCTGGCTGGTGCTGCTGGCAGCCCTGGTGGCGCTGGTCTCGTTCGCGTTGCTGCACTGGTTCAGCGGCGGCTGAGATGGCTCTGCTCTACGTCGCAGCGGCGTTATTCCTGCTGGCGCTGATCCTGTTGTGGCAATCGGGGCGGATACGGCGTCAGGCCGGTTTGCCAGGCGGACGCGTGATTTATACGGATACGCGCGCCTGGAACAAGGTGGAAAAACCCCTGTACAGCGCCGCGTACAAGCTGACGGGTCGTCCGGATTACCTCGTCGAGCAGAATGGCCGTCTCATCCCGGTGGAGGTCAAATCGGGGCGCACGCCCGAAGCGCCTTATGATTCGCACATCTACCAGCTCGCGGCGTACTGCCTGCTGGTGGACAAAGTGATGGGCAAACGTCCGCCTTACGGCGTGATCCATTATACGGAGCGCGACTTCGCCGTGGATTACACCGCCGACTTGGAGAACGCCCTGCTGGATATGCTGGCCGAGATGCGCCGCGACGAAACCCGCGAGGAGGTCGACCGTTCGCACGAAAGCCATGCTCGTTGTGCGCACTGTGGCTTTCGCAACATTTGCGACCAGAAGTTATAATGGAGTCTATGGACGGGCCTTTTATTCCCCGACATATCGTCGTGACCGGCCATCCAAAGTTGGACGAAGCCATGCACGAGGCGACGGTCATCGCGGCTTACCTCCAACAAAAAGGCCTGGATGTGCCCAACGGCTCGCTCTACGACGAGACGCTGCGGCGGCGCGTCCATGCCGGAGATTTCGACCTGATGATCGCGGTCGGCGGCGATGGCACCATGTTACGCGCCGCGCATTTGTGCGCGCCGCACGACATCCCGGTGTTGGGAGTCAACAAAGGGCGGCTGGGTTTTCTCTTCCAGGTGGAAGAAGGCGGCTGGCAGCGCATGTTGGACAATCTGCTGGCCGGCGATTTCTGGGTGGAGCGGCGCATGATGCTGCGCGCCGAGCACCTGCGGGCGGGCGAATCGCTTGGGTCGTGGGAAGCGCTCAACGATGCGGTCGTCGGGCGCGGACAGTATTTGCGTCCGGTGCGCATTCGGGCCAGTGTGGACGGCCAGTACCTGACCACCTACGTCGCCGACGGCCTGATCGCTTCCACCGCCACCGGTTCCACCGCCTACGCTCTGGCTTGCGGCGGGCCGATCCTGCCGCCGGAATTGCGCAATATTCTGCTCATCCCGATTGCCCCACACCTGACGACGGACCTGGCGGTGGTGCTCTCCGAAGGTTCCATCGTCAGCATGGCCGTTCAGAGCGATAACGTCATGTTGAGCCTTGATGGACAGATTCCCGTCGGCCTGGCCGAGGACGACCGCGTCGATGTCCGCGTCGGGGAACATACCGCCAAATTTATCCGTTTCGGCGATCCCGGCTATTTTTACCGCAACCTGACTGCACACATGAATCAGAACACCACGATAGGATTACCACGATGACTGAGCCTACCATCCTTTATTGTGTCAACCATCCCAATGTCGAAACCACCCTGCGCTGTAACCGCTGCGGCAACCCCATCTGTGCCAAGTGCGCGGTGCGCACCCCCACCGGCTATCGCTGCCCCGACTGTGTGCGCAGCCAACAAAAAATCTTCAACACCGCCACGTGGACCGACTACCTGTTGGGCTTCGTCGTGGCCGGATTCCTTTCCGGCGTCGCCAGTTTTCTCGTCACCCTGGTGCTCTCCTTTGGTATTTTCGGTTGGCTGATCATCGTCATCGGCGCACCGACCATCGGCGTGGTGATTTCAGAAGGCGTACGTCTCGTCATCGGACACCACCGCTCGCGCAGCCTGTTTATCGCCATTATCGTGGCCGTCGTCCTGGGTGCGTTGCCCATGGCTTTGTTGCAACTTCTTAGCATGAATCTGTTCGGTATCCTCTTCCAGGGCATTTATCTGGCCCTGGCCGTTCCCACCATTTACACGCGTCTTTCCGGGATCCAGATTTTTGGATGATGGATTCCGGCGCTGGAAATTCTGAAGAGCCGATAGGTCCGTATGCTGAGCGAACTGCGTATCGAAAATTTTGCCATCATCGATAAATTGGAACTGGACTTTGGCCCCGGCTTACTCACCTTCACCGGCGAAACCGGCGCGGGCAAATCCATCATTATGGACGCACTCGAAATGCTGCTGGGGGGGCGCGCCGAAGCGACAGTGATCCGTTCCGACGCCGAACGCGCCACCGTCGAGGCCGTCTTCAAGCTGTCCGGGCCGGAACAAGCCGCCGTGGTTGAATTCCTGCGCCGCGAAGAACTGCTCGACGAGGAGCAGTATGTCACGCTGGCGCGCGAGGTGCGCCGCGAAGGGCGCAACATCGCCCGCATCAACGGGCGCACGGTGAACGTCACCCTGCTGAAGGAAATCGGCGCCTTTTTGGTGGACATTCACGGACAGACGGATCACCTGTCCCTGCTCGACGTTCGCTCTCACCTGGGCCTGCTAGACCGTTTCGCAAACGTCGACTCCTTCCTGGAAGCCTACCGTCAAAGTTACACCGCGCTGCAAGCCTTGCGCCGCGAACTCAACGAGTTGCGCCAGACTCAGGCCGATTCCGACCGCAAAATGGAGATGCTGACCTTCCAGGCGGAGGAGATCGAGACGGCCCGACTCAAGCCCGGCGAGGACGACGAATTGCGCAAGGAGCGTGACCGGCTGGCCAACGCCGAGTCGTTGGCGGCCAATGCGCAGGAAGCCCTGGGCCTGATTGACGAAGGGTCATCTGAAACGCCGGCCATCACCGACCAGCTTGGGCAGGCTGTGGCGGCGCTGTCGTCGCTGGCGCGTGTCGACCCGTCGCAGGCCGAGTTTTCCGCCCGCATTGAAGCCCTGCTCGAAGGCCTGTCGGATGGGGCCCGCGAACTGCGCGATTACCTGGAAAACATCGAATACAATCCCAAGCGCCTGGAGCAAGTGGAAGAGCGCCTCGACCTGATTCACCGCCTGGAGCGCAAGTACGGCGGTTCCATTGAATCGATACTGGCCGTTGGTTCCAACGCGCGCAAACAGTTGGAGACCATTGGCAACGCGGTGGAGCGAATCGCAGAACTGGAAGCCAGGGAGTCCTCGTTGGTGGCGGGGTTGTCTGAGCGCGGGCAGGTGCTTTCGAAGGAGCGGAAGAAAGCGGCTGGCGTGCTGTCCAAGGCCATCGAGGTCGAACTTGATGAGTTGAAGATGGCCTCGGCGCAGTTCACGGTGGATTTCCAAACAAAGCCGGATGCCAACGGTTTAACGGTAGACGGACAACGGGTGGCTTTTGACAGGAATGGCTACGACCGGGTAGAATTTCTCGTCGCGCCGAATCCAGGTGAAGGCTTGAAACCGCTCGCCAAAATTGCATCTGGGGGCGAGACCGCCCGTCTGATGCTGGCGCTGAAAAATGTGCTGGCGCGCGCCGACCAGGTTCCCAGCCTGGTCTTCGATGAAATCGATCAGGGCATTGGCGGGCGCGTTGGACAGGTGGTCGGCCAGAAGTTATGGAATCTGGCGCGCGCCCATCAGGTGTTATGTATCACACACCTGCCGCAGTTGGCGGCTTTTGGCGACCAGCATTTTCAGGTCGAAAAAGTGGTTGCCGGGGGGCGGACGAGCACGCGTGTGAGTCGTCTGGAAGGTGATGCGCGCCTGCTGGAACTGGCCCAGATGTTGGGAGAAGTGAGCGAGGGGACGCTGCGTTCGGCGCATGATATTCTCCAGTCGGCCAGGGATTTGAGCATACAAAAATGAAAAGGGAAAATTGCGCTTTTGTACTGGAAATTTAGAGCATTTTGACCCAAAATAAATTGTATCTATTGTCACTTTGGGAATCGTCGTGAGACGAACGGCTTTTTCCCATCGACGGTAATTCCACTTCGGCGTTTGTTTATATGTTAAAGATTCAGCTTTTTGGTGTCCCAACGATTGAATTTAATGGGGAATTGATTAATATTCAACGTCGACAGCCGCGCGCGCTATTATTTTATCTGGCTGCACAGGGCGCCACCGTAACACGCGACCACATTCAGAGACTCTTTTGGCCCGACGAGCTCGAGCCAAAGCAGCAGAGCGCTCTGCGTGATATTTTGTATCGGTTGCGTAGCCAACTCCCCGACGAAAGCTTACTTCAGACGACGAACGCTTCCATCTCCCTGGATTTTTCGCAGATCGAGGTCGATTTTCGGCAACTGTATGTGCTTCTGGGGCGTATCAATCAGACCAACTGGCGTCACGCGCAAAACAAGTTGCTGGCAGGCGGGCTGTATCGCTTGATGGCCGATGCCATTCATCTCTGGTTGGGACAAGTGTTGGTTGAAACGGGCGAGTTCTCGTACTCGGTGCCATTGGAAAACTGGGCGCTCCAGGCGCAAACCGAGATTGAGCAGGAGATGAGGGACATTCTGCGCTGCTTGAGCGATCATGATCTTGCGACGGGGAATTCACACCATGCAATGCACTGGCTGCTGCTGGCGCGTTCGCTGGATGAATATGACGACGAGATCAACCAAAAAATTCTGGAAACGTATTTGCAAGAGAATATGCTGGCCGAAGCGCAGGAATACTATGAGGCAATGCGCAGCCTGTACGAGACCGAGTTGCAGAGTGACTTGCCTGATGAAATCCTTGCCTTGGAAGGTCGCGTCTTTGCCAATCAGACGACGCATTTTCCCATCGACGTGATCAATTGGAGTGTGCGCCCGAGCCTGGAAGTTCCTTTCATCGGCCAGACCGAAGCGATGGAACAACTTGAGCTTGTTCATAAGCTGGGGGGAGGCATCCTGATCTTTGGCGAGGCCGGCGCCGGAAAAACGCGCCTGGTGCAGGAGTTCTTTCGCCGCCTGGTGAACCCGCCCCGGCTTTTGCTGGCTTCCTGCCAACCGCTCGAAATCAGCATGCCTTTTGCGCCATGGATCAGTCTATTGCGTTCTTCTGTCTTGCGCGAAGAGTGGCTGAAATTGGATGCAATTTGGGCCGGTCCCCTGATGCTTTTATTTCCCGAAGTTGCCAATATTCGCCCTGAATTGCCCATCTATACTCCGGAACGGCCTGATGTAGCGCGCACGGTTTTATTGGAGGCCATCTATCAGTTACTGGTTTTGATTGGCAGCGATGGCCCGATGCTTCTATTTTTCGATGACGCTCATTGGGCGGACGAGTCATCCTTGTCGATCCTCTCTTACCTGCTGAATAAATTGCTATTTACCAGGGGCAATGGCATGTTGATTCTGGCCGCGCGTATCGAGGAAGATAACGCGCTGTTGGATAAATTCTTGATGACTTCGCCGGATTCCCGCTTCCAACGCGTCGACTTGCAGGAATTGAACCTTGACGAGATTTCCCAGATCGCCTTTCAAATTCTGGGGGAGTCCGTCACGGACGAATTCGCGGAACGCTTGCGGGAGGATTCGGGCGGGAATCCTTTTTATATCCTTTCCATGCTGGACACGCTGGTTGAGCGCTCCGGTCTCGTCGATGCGGGCCGTGTAAGTGACCTGCCTCTACCGGATAATGTGCATGAGGCGATTCGAGCCAGAGTCCGGGCTCTTTCGAAGGATGCCAGGGACGTTCTGACGGCTGTTGCCGTTCTGGGCCGCCACTTGGAACTGCCGATCATCGAGCGCATTATTCCGTCTGCACCGGAGACGATCGTCGGGGCGTTGGAAGAATTGGAAAAAGCACACCTGCTATTGAATCGGGATCGATTTACGTATACATTCGTCCACGAAAAAATCCGCGAAGCGTTGCTGCGAGACTTGAGTGCTCCCCGTGCACGAGTGCTGCACCAGCGGGTTGCCAAGGCCATGGAGGCCATGTCGGGTCGCCAGATCGAGGCGCAGTCTGCCATTGTTGCGCATCATTACGAAGAGGCTGGCGACCGCGCCAAAGCTTTTATCTATTGGGTTAAGGCCGGTCAACATGCGCATCGTCTGGGGTCTATCCATGAGGCCACAGATGCCTATCGTCATGCCGAGCATCTGGTGGCGCGCGCACCTTCTTTGGCGGACCAGGAAATTCATACTTTCTACGCAGCCTGGAGCAATCTGGCATTTGAAGATGACGATCCGAGCCAATTGGAAGATTTGGGGCATTCTTTGCTGGCGTTGGGGCAGCAACGTAATAGCGATCTTTTGATTGGCACAGCGCTTAATACCCTTAGCGATTGCGAGATGGCGCGCAATGAATTTCAAAAAGCGTTGGACTATGTTCTTGAAGCCTTCCCGTACATATTTCGCAGCAATAACATTTATGAAACTACGCGTACGCTCACGCGTCGAGGCCTTTACCTTCTAATGTTGGGATTCTTGCGCGATTCGCAGCAATGGTTTTATCAGTCGATAGAGATGATCGACGAGAATACAAACGATGTGCAGTTGATTTCCATTCGCGCCAACGCAACATACCAAATAGCGCTAGTCAACACATTGATGGGTAACCCAGGACAAGGATTGGAATACGGAAGGAAGTCATTAGCGGATACGATTCGCGTCCATGATCTGTACGGGCAAGTTGTAGCTTATAGCGTGATCTCGTTGGCGAATTATTTCTTGGGGAATTACGTCGAGGGGCGCGACTCTGCCCTGACCGGTATTCAAATTGTCGAGCGTATGAACGGCTGGCGCATGTATGGGTATCTGAACGCTTATTGTGCGACGAATTCCCAGAAAATGGGATTAATTCGTGATGCCTGGTTTTATGCACAGAAAGCAATTGATATTGGTAAACGATATGGTCACGGAGAAATTGTGAGTATGGGCCAGCGGGTCATTGGTGATCTATATTTGGATCTGATGTGCTATAAAAAGGCTTCCCATGCTTATCAACAGGGCATGGCGGCTGCTGGAGAGCACATGACCGCTATTGAGAGCATGTACCGTTATGGCTACGCTCTGTTTTTGCAGGGCCAGGACATTGGTTATCATTTTATTCAAGAGGCGCTCGAAAATACAATGCAGGCCGATTTGTGGAGTCTGTACCTGATGGCTACCATCTTCGAGGTGCATGTTCTGTTAGTCAAAGGCTCGATGGAAGATTTTCAACAACGCACCGCCTTGTTTTGTGAAAAGGCCAAAGAGGTCAAGGAACATGCTGGCAAGGATGTCAACATATTTTCTGTCGACCGTATATTGATCGAACGTGAGGCGCAGAATGAGCACTGGGAAGAAGTTATTCAAATGGCTCGAAGATTGTTGCCGCACTACCGGGAGATCAAAGCCTGTTGGCATCAAATGACCTGCCTTCGGTTTTTGTATCAAGCGTTGAAGAAGACTGGGCAAGATACCAGCTCGACTTTGAAGGAGATTAATGACCTTGCTATTTATATTGAAACAAACCTGGGAGATGCGCCCCTGCATGAGGAGTGGGATGAATTCAGACAACAACTCCTCTCTTAACTGCCAAAAGTGTCGACGTTATGACGACGCTGCTTTGTTACACTATTACCAGTATAGACAAGCAGGTCTATTCTACGTCAAGATTGTGTGGCACTAGTTCGTACAAAGTTGATATATCGGTACGTGGTTGAACAGGGGCCCACGTAGCAGAAGCCGGGAGGGGTTTCCCCTCCCGGCTTCTGTCCTTTTTAAGGGGAAATATATTCGGGGACACGGATTTTCATCAAATTCTAAAACTCTTCTATTAAAATATTGTGTAAAGTTACATTGACGTTGCTTTGGCTCCGCTTACAATGTGACGCAGGACTCGCTGTGGTAGGATAAGTTGTTTAGACAACCTCAAGGCGCAGGACGGCTTTCTTTCCCTTAAGAAAGAGTCGACATGGCTTCCCCCCAAAGCGATCCTTCCTGCTGACGGGTTTGCCCGCGCTGTGGGGAAACAACTTATCGTATAGATGGAGAACAATCGATGACAAGTCGGTCACAAGGAGAGTGGATGGCACTCTCCGAAGTTGCAAAGACACTGGGGATTCATCCCAGCACTGTTCGCCTGTGGTCGGATAAAGGGGTCCTGCCGGTCCACCGTACGTCGGGCGGCCATCGCCGTTATCGCCGTAAAGAGATCGAGTTATGGATCCAGGCTTCCCGTGAGCAGCAGGTCATGGAGCCCGGCCGCGCTTTGCAGAGTGCTGTCGGACAAATCCGCATGCAGGTGGCCGAGGGACGGCTTCAAGCTGAGCCCTGGTATCAAAAACTGGATGAACAAGCCCGGATGCAATATCGTCTCAGTGGCATGAACATGGTTCGGGGCCTGTTTTCCTACCTTGCCAGTGAAGACCACGAGGCAGAGTCAGAGGCCTATGCCCTGGGATATGAATACGCTTCACGTGGACGACGCTATGCCCTGAGTAGCATTGATGCAACTCAGGCTTTTTTATTCTTTCGCAATGCCCTTCTGGATGCGCTGGTCGATACTTATCAGGATGCCAGGGTGCCCTCCGGGCTGGCGTGGGGAAAGATGCTGAAAAAACTTCACAATTTTACAGACCAGATTTTGGTCACCTTACTCAAGACGTATCAGACTTTTGAGGAAGCTGAACATGAGCGGGAAATCAGCCAGTAAACGTTTTATTCCCGGTACGCTTTCCGATAAATTGGTGCCGGTCCTCTTCGGGTTGATTTTGATCGGGCTATTGGCTGTTCTGATCCTCGTCGCCATGTCCTCGTTGGGTATCATCCCTGGGGTATAAATTGGGTCCTGTTCGAAGGAACTTTACGGACCGATAGGAGCCTATGTAATGGACATCGTCCCTGCACTTTCGACTCTTGTTGCTTTTGCGTTTGCGTACGCTGTTTTTCGGCGCTATCAACGCAAAGGAGGGCCACACTTGATCCATTGGTCGTTTGGATTGCTGTTGTACGGCCTGGGAACTTTGAGCGAGGTACTGCTTGGGTTGGCTTTCAATGGCTGGGTGCTCAAGCTATGGTATTTGTGTGGCGCAATGCTTACGGCTGCCTGGCTTGGACAGGGAACCATGCATCTGCTGGTGCGTAAAGGCAACATCGCCCAATATCTGACCTATGCATTGGGTCTCGTCTCGGCAGTGGCGGTAGCGATGGTTGCTCTTGCTCCGCTAACGGCGGCCCAGGCGAGCTACCATATCGCGCAGCCAGTCTCGGCGCAGTACAAAGATATTTTGACGCGGAATGGCCTGATCATATTCCTGACCATCATTCTGAACATTTATGGGACGCTCGGACTGGTGGGTGGCGCGCTCTATTCCGCTTTCCTGTTCTGGCGCAAAAAGATTCTGGCGTCACGGATGTACGGCAATATTCTGATCGCGATTGGCGCACTCTCGCCGGCCCTGGCCGGTACGTTCGTCAAGACCGGCCTCGTTGATGTGCTGTATTTCAGCGAGTTCGTCGGCGCAGTGCTGATGTTCATTGGCTTTACCCTGGCGACCGCGAATAAAGAAGTCAAAGAGTCCAAAGCCGAAGCGCAGGCCGCCTGAACTGGTAAGAAACCAACTCTCCATCAAAAACGTTTAAAGAACCAAAGCCCGGTGAGCGCCGGGCTTTTTATTTGCGGGTACAATAAATGACAAAGGAATGGAGATACTCAAATTATGAATTCACTTTTACAGGCTCCCTTCGTTTTGGAAACACGGCGTAACCACGCATTGGAACACGCCACCATCCACATCCTTTCGCAGCAGTTTCCCGGGCGCCCGATGGCGGGTCATTCCAACCCGACCGGATTTTTCCTGATCGGCGACCTGCCCACTGAGTTTGTCCGCGCGGCGGTAACCGAGGCGCTTAGCCGCCTGCAGAACGGTGAGATTCATCTGGCGATCCATCCTGGCTGCGGGACCAACTACCTCGTCACCGGGGCATTATCGGGCCTATTGGGATTGTTCGCGATGAGTGGAGCCCGTACGACCCGCGAAAAGTGGGAACGCTTGCCCGCCGTGATCTTATTCAGCGCTTTGGGCGTTTTTCTTGCCCAGCCGCTGGGACCTCTGCTGCAAAGGGAAGTCACAACCGACCCGCATCCGGGATCGCTGACCATCGTGGATATCTACGCTGTTTCGCGCAACCTGCACCGCATCGTAACGCGTAATTATTAGATGTCTGACGCCACGCACATCTACTTCTTTTATGGGAACGATGAATACGCCATCCAGGAGCAGGTGGGCAAATTCAGCGCACTCTTTAGCGATGCAACTACGGCGGGCATGAACACCTCGCGCCTGGACGCGCGCAGCGCCAGCCAGGACGAACTGGTCAACGCCACAGGGGCGCTGCCTTTTCTGGCGTCAAAGCGGCTGGTCGTGTTGGAAAATCCGTCAAAAGGTTACAGCGGCGTGGAGGGGCACAAAAAATTCGTCGCTTTTCTGGAAACGGTTCCGGGGACTGCGCTGCTGGTGCTGGTCGAGCCGGAGGAAATTCGGGAGCGGGAAGCTCCCAATCACTGGTTGGTCAAATGGTGTCAGAAAGCGGGGGAAAAGGCCAGCGCACAAGGTTTCCTGTTGCCGCGCCAACGCGAAATGCCGGGCTGGATCATCGCCGAGACGAAGCGCCAGGGAGGCGCTATCGAGCCGGCGGCAGTGGCGCGCCTGGCCGAGATGGTTGGCGAGGAGACTCGCCAGGCGGCGCAGGAGATTACCAAGTTGTTGACGTATGTCAACTTTGCCCACGCTATCGGTCTCGAGGATGTGGAGGCCGTCAGCATTGTCACGGCCAGCGTGGGTATCTTTGATCTGGTCGATGCGCTCGGTACGCGGGATGGCAAAAAGGCCCAGAAGCTCTACCATCGCCTGTTGGAAGACAAGGATCCCTTCGAGATTTTCGGCATGGTTGTGCGTCAGTTTCGCCTGTTGACGATTGCGCGCGAGGTGATCGACGAAGGTGGCACGCTGAAGGAGGTGACCGCGGCGTTGGGAGCGCATCCGTTCGTGGCGGAAAAGGCCCTCAACCAGGCGCGCCGCTTCGATATGCCTGCGCTGGAGGCCATCTATCACCGTCTGTTGTCGATCGACGAGGCCGCCAAAACCGGCGTCATGCCGCTCGATCTGGCGCTTGATACGCTGATTGTGGAACTGACGCGCTAGCTTCGCACGTGCCCTTATGCTGCTTCCTCGACGAAATTTCCCCCCTCGATGCGTTTGTCGATCACTTTTCTGCTGACGTTGAATTTCAGCCCGACCTCGATTTGCTGGTAGCAATGGTTTTTGCCGTTGCCGATCAGCACTTTGCGACAGTAGTACACGTCGCCGCCTTTTTGGTACTCGACGCTCAAGTCGTTGTCCACATCCACGCGGCCCTCGATGATCTCGCCGCAGCGTTTGCATTTGACGTGGAAGATGTAATATTCTTTCTGATGTGACGGGGAAACGCCACTAAAAAGTTTTTTCAGAAATCCCATCCGCTAGCCTTTCAAAATCGATTCGATCTCATCCAATTCGTCCTGGCTGAAACTTAGATTTTTCAGCGCTGCCAGGTTATCTGCCAACTGAGCCGCGCTGCTGGCGCCCACCAGCGCGGAGGTGATTTGCGGTTTGCGCAGCACCCAGGCGATAGCCATTTGGGAGAGCTTTTGTCCGCGGTGCTGGGCCAACTCGTTCAGCTTGCGCACCTTTGGCAGGTTTTTGTTGACATCTTCGGGAGTCAGCCAGACGCGTTCCGTTTTGCTGGCGCGCGCACCAGCGGGGATTCCCTTCAGGTAACGGTCGGTCAACTGACCCTGCGCCAGCGGCGAAAAGACGATGCAGCCCAGCCCTTCGCGCTCGACCACATCCAACAGGCCGTTCTCCACCCAGCGGTCGAACATATTATAGGAAGGTTGGTGAATCAGGCAAGGGGTTCCCATTTCGCGCAGGATCTGCGCCGCCTGTTGGGTCTGCTCCGGCGGGTAGGAGGAGATTCCCACGTAGAGGGCTTTCCCCTGCCGGACGGCGCTACTCAGCGCGCCCATGGTCTCTTCGAGCGGCGTCTCCGGGTCGTAGCGGTGGCTGTAGAAGATGTCGACGTATGCCAGCCCCATGCGCTTGAGGGATTGGTCGAGACTGGACAGCAAGTATTTGCGCGAGCCCCATTCGCCGTAGGGGCCGGGCCACATGTCGTAGCCGGCCTTGGTCGAAATAACCAGTTCATCGCGGTAGGGGCGAAAATCCTGTTTGAGCAGCACACCCAAGGTTTCCTCGGCGGAGCCGGACGGTGGGCCGTAGTTGTTGGCCAGGTCGAAATGCGTGACGCCGTGGTCGAAAGCATAGCGCGCCATTTCGCGTCCGTTTTCGAGGCTGTCGCGTCCGCCGAAGTTATACCACCAGCCCAAAGAGATAGCCGGTAGCTTGAGTCCGCTGCGGCCTGCCCGTTTATAGACCATGTCTTCATAACGATGTTCGGATGCCAGATACACGTTTCTCTCCTAAAATAATCTCGGTTGACTCTTCGCCAGCAGTGGCGGTGGGAACAGGCCACGGATGTGGCACCACGCCGCGTCCGGACCGTTCCAACCGTAGGTGTCGAAGTCGACTTTGCCGCGTTCGTCGAATTTCACGTTCTCTTCGAGTAGCAACTGGCGCTGTCGCTCCGCGCCCGGTCGTGGACTGATCTTGCCCTGGCTGTTGATGACGCGCTGCCAGGGCACATCGTTGGGGCAGGCTGCCATCGCGCCGCCCACCCAGCGCGCACCAAAGGCTTCATAATCCTTGAGCGTTAACGCCCCCGGCGGCGGAATCATGGCTGCCACTTGCCCGTAGGTGGTCACTTTTCCCGCGGGAACCTGACGCACGATGTCCCAGACGAGCGCGTTGAAGCCCTTGGGGTCGGGAGGAGACGAAAACCCAGGTGTCATGTGAACTCCTGAACGTTTGCCCGAAGTGACGGACGCTCATACTCAATCACGCAGGCGGTCGAGCATTTCGAAGCAGGCCCGGCTGTTGTGGTAGGGGCAGTCCCAGGGGCCGGCTTTGTAATGCTCGTTGTCCACGGTGCCGTCCGGTTGGATGCGCTTGAACCATTCTCCGTGGGCGCGATCTACCAGCTTATTCTGGATGTACGCCCAACAGCGTTGGGAGGCTTGCAGGAAGCACGCTTCGCCGGAAAGCTGGTAGGCGTCGTAGAAACCGACCAGCGCCTCAGCTTGCGACCACCAATCCTTGCCGGAATCGACCAGACCGTGTGGGTCGGCCTCGTTGTACAGGCCGCCATCCGGGCCCAATCCCTCGCGGTAGACGGCCTCCGCCAGTTTCAAAGCCGATTCTTGCGCCCGTGCCAGGAGTTGTGCGTCGCCCTGTCGTTCGGCGGCTTCGACCAGCAGCCAACTCCCCTCGATGTCATGCCCGAAGGAAATCACGTCGGAGAACGAGCGCCACTGATCGTCGAAGAACAGTCTGAAATGGTTCGTGCACGGGTCGATGATACGCTCCTGGAAGGCTTCGATCAGACTTCGCTGGCGGGCCTTGAGTTGTGCGTCGTCCCAGACCCGCAGCAGGTTGGTGTAGGCCTCCATGATGTGCAGCATGGTGTTCATGGATTTGCGCACGTTGGGTTCTCTCAGGCTCAGGCGCATATCCTGCAACGCGCCCCAGTCGCGTCCACTGCCTTCGATGTAGCCTCTATGGGGCGGGTCGTAGGCATGTTCTTCCAGCAAGCGGAACAGCGTTTGGGCCAACTCCAGGCTTTGCGACTGCCCACTGGCGCGGTAATACTCCGTCAGGCCGTAGATGGCGAAGGCCTGGGCGTAGTGGTGCTTGCGGTCGATCAGCGGTTTTCCATCGGCGTCCACGCTCCAGTAGACGCCCTGATAATCGGGGTCCCAGAAAACGCGGGTCAGATAGGCGTAGGCCCAATCTGCCATCGACAGGTAGGCTTCCGTCCCGAAGTGACGGTAGGCTCTAGCATAGGTCCACAGAATGCGCGAGCACAAGATGGCAGAGCGCGGCACCTCGTTGTGAACCTGTAGGTCGTTCGTCACGGCGCCGTAAAAGCCGCCGTTGACCTTGTCGACCACATGCGCCATCCAAAACGGCAAAATGTTGTCGGTGAGTTCGCTTTCCAACCTGTCACGCCAGGTGGGCTTGCTGGTGAGTTGTCGTTTTTGCATGGCGATCATTCCCATGTCCAGCTTTGCAGGCGCTGGACGGACTCTTTGGCGGTCAAGTCCAGTTGCAGCGGTGTCAGCGAGACGTAGCCAGCGTTCAACGCGCCGAAGTCGGTGCCTTCTTCGGCGATACCCGTGGGTGCCTCGCCGCCGATCCAGTAATAGGGCTGGCCGCGCGGGTCCACGCGCCGGTCGAGCGCGTCGCGATAGACGCGCAGTCCCTGGCGGGTGATGAGAAATCCTTTGAACTGCTCGTCCCGCAAATACGGGATGTTGACGTTGAGCAACACGCCCTTGGGCAGGCCCTCGTTCGACACCTTGCGCACCACTTTCGCTGCGACGCGCGCCGCCGGGCCGTAGTCGATCTCGCGCGCATCGAGCGGCGACTCCACCGAGAAGGCCAGTCCTGGCGTCCCGGAAATGACGGCTTCCATAGCGGCTGTCACCGTGCCAGAATAGGTCACGTCGTGGCCGATGTTGGCGTGCGGGTTGATGCCCGAAACCACCAGGTCGATCTTCTTCTCCACCACGCCCAGCAGGGCCAACGCCACACAGTCCGACGGCGCGCCGTCGCTGGTCAGCGCCGAGGAATCGTCAGACAGGCGCGCATGCTGTACCCGTAGCGGATGGTCAAGCGTTTTGACATGCCCCGATGCGCTCCAATTGCGGTCTGGCGCCAGCACCGTGACTTCTCCCAGGCCGCGCATGGCCTGGACCAGCGCTAAAAGCCCCGGCGCTTGGACGCCGTCGTCGTTCGTCACCAAAATATGCATTCTGCCTCTTCTCGGCTGGCCGGAATTGATGCGGGATTCCGTTTCTGCCCTCGATTCGCGGCGAAGCCTCTTTGAGAATTATAATCCGGTCATGAAGCCAAGCCTGCTTTTCTGCGTTTCGATTTTGGTTGCTCTGTGTGCCTGTGCGCCGGCGCCCACCCCGAATGAGCCCTCGGCCCCCGGTTTTTTCTACCGGCGGATCGGGCCAGACCCGGCGCTCGTCGTCCAGGATGCCCCGGACTCGTCCCAGCCTCGCAAGGTGATCTCCCTCGCTCCGCCGCCGGACTGCACCTTTTGGGCCTTATCGCCGGCACCGGTCGGACGCTGGATCGCCGTCGAGTGGGAGTGCCCCTCCGGCACCGACGTGGAGGCCTTCGACACGCTCAGCGGCAAATACCATGCGCTCATCCCCGATCCTTCACTCGACAGCCACTTTCTGGCCTGGTATCCCGACGGGCGTCAGGTGTACCTGAAGATCGGTACGCTCTCGTATCCGCAGATCGTGCGCGTGGACGTCGAAAACGGGCAGGCTGAGTCGCTGTCGCTGTCGGCGTTCACCTATGACCTGACGGTCGCGCCTGACGGCGTTCACATGCTCTATTCGTTGAGCAACGGCATCGGTTTCGGCAGTGAGACCTGGTTTGCCAGCGCCGATGGAAAGGACGCCAGCCAACTGGTCGTCGACCCCCAGAACATTTTGGGGCTGATGCATTACTCTCCCGATGGAAAACATGTGGCCTACATTCGCCTGCCTGACTCGCAGGAGACTTACCCGCCGGGCGAGCTGTGGATCATGGGCTCGAACGGCGGAAACGCCCATCGCGTGGCGAGTGCGGATGCGGGGCGTGGGATGCCACCGGTCTGGTCGCCAGACGGGAGCCGCATCGCCTTCGTCGGGCGCGACCAGCCCGACGATCCCGATTCGACGAACCTGTCCATCCTGGACGTTTCCCGTGGGCAGGTAACCCGTTTGCAGGCCCAACCGCTTACGCCGCCGGTCTGGTCGCCGGACGGATCGAGGGTTGTTTTCAGTGTGGCGAAAAATAATGCCTCCGCCGCCGGGAATGATACAATGCAGGTATGGTTCTACGAACCGGGTACGGGAAAAAGCGGGCTTTTGCTGGACAACGCCTGTTGCGCGGGTTGGCTGGCGGGAAATCCATGACCCGTCGGGCGGCGTGGTTGTGTGTATTATTCGCGTTGTTGCTGGCGGCCTGTGGCCCGTTGGCCTCGCCGTTTATCGCAGAAGTGACCTCGACGCCACTCGCGTCACCACGCATCGCGCAGGCGCAGGCTTCCCCCACCCTGGCGTTTACGCCCACGGCCCTGCCTTCTGATACCCCCGCGCCGAGCGCCACGCCGAGGTTGATTCTGCCCACCGGTACGAGTACCCTCGAACTCACCGATACGCCCTTGCCGCCGCTGCGCCTGCCAACCGAGAGTTTCAACGCTCTGGCGTTGGCCGCTTTTATTGGCCTGCCCACGTATCCGGGCGATTCGCAGCCCGGCTTGATGTACCGCCTGGACTACGCGCCCAACCTGTGGGCGCAGACCGAGGGCAACTATGGCGCTATCGTGCTGGCGCACCGTACGATTCCCTATTGCACCATCACGCCATGGGCCGGGCGTGGCCTGCCCATGGGCTGGAAGGTGGAACACACTTTCCTGCCATTGGGGAATTTGTTCTTCGACAAGGGCACCGTCACTTCCCCCGATGGACAACTCCAGTTCGTCACCTACACTGGCGGCGACAAGCAAATCCAGACCGGTTTTCAGGTGACCTTCAAAGACCAGCCGGATGCCTGTGTTGCCGCAGCGGAAACGGTCTTCACGACCTTGCGCTCGATCGTCGCCACCCCGACGGTAACACCCACGCTCACACCCGATGTCACACCGTAAATGGAACCGCTGAGTCCCCACCCAACGACCCACCCCGACTTGTTGGAAATCCCCGTTGAAGATGGAAAAGCAGGGGACATTCCACGCACCCTGCCCGGCGAACGGCGACGTTCGATGCGGCAGAGACGGAATTCCCGGTTTTCCTGCTTCCTGCTGGTGGTCGCTCTGACCGGGACGCTGTTCCTCGCCGGATGGGGCCTGAGCGGCCTGTTGCCTGTAGCGCTGGCGCGTCAGAATGCTGCCGTGGCCCCTTTTCTGTATCCGCCTTTTTATGGCTACGCTGCTGAGGAGTCTATCTTCGACCACAGCAGCCCGAATTACAGTACCAGCGATAACAAAATCGTCACCTACCTGGGCGAAACGCTGAATAAGAATTGTCCCAGTCCGCGCCCGGCGGGCACACCTCCGCCGAACAATCTGTGTGATGCGGGTTACGGCGCCTACTGGAGCTACCAACTGGGCACCTACATCTATTACAACGGCCACGACGGCATCGATTACGGCATCAGCTATCGACCGGTGTTGGCCGCCGCAGACGCCGACCAGGTCGTTTACGCCGGCTGGTACGACCCGCAAGATCATAGTTCCAACCTGGGGATTTACGTGCGCCTGCACCATCCGAACGGATACAACACCTGGTACGGACATCTTAGCGCGCTGGCGGTGCAGTCTTGTGCGACGTTGGGTTGTGCCAATATCCAGCGCGGAGACGTGTTGGGCACCAGCGGTACCACGGGCAACTCGACCGGGCCGCACCTGCATTTCATGTTGACCAATTCCCAGGGGCAGCGCGTAGACCCCTACGGATGGGCCGGCAAAGCCGGCCTGGACCCCTGGCCCTACGACCAGGCGCAGTCGCTGTGGGTCCAATATCCCGACCTGGCCGGTTCGTCTCCCAACGTCTATCCCTCCGGCCCGGCCTTGTCGGCGCCGCCTGCGCCGCCCACCGGCTACGTGGTGGACGATACCGACAACCGCTTCGACCAGATTCCCGCAGGCTGTTGGACGAGATATTCGACCAGCGCCAGCCAGAGTCAGGGCGGTGAGATGCTGGCCGTCCAGCCGGTTACCAGCGGCGGCGATACCTGCCGGGCGCGTTGGAAACCGCCGCTCGGCTACCCGCCTGGCGACTATGCCATCTACATCCACATTCCAACCGTACACGCCACCAGCCAGGGAGCGCTTTATCACATCGTCCATAACGGCGTGGACAGCCAGGCGGTGGTCAACCAGGCCGTCTATCCGAACGCCTCCGTTACCGACGGTTGGGTCTACCTCGGCACGTATTATTTCTCGGCGGGTAGCGTCGAGTCGGTACAACTGGGCAACCAGACTCAGGACGAGCCGGGCGGACTCTCCGGCCTGGAACTGGGCGCGGACGCGGTGCGTTTCGTGCCGCTCGTGGTCGGCACGCTGACTCCCACGCGTACGCCCACCCTCACTTTGACCCCAACGCCGACGCAGACAGCCACCATCACGTTGACGCCGACCGTGACATTGACGCCCACCATCAGCCGCACGCCAACCATCACGCAAACCCCGACGATAACCCGCTCTCCGACGGTGACGCTCACGTCGACTGCCTCGCGCACGCCCTCGCCCACGCCTTCCGTGCATCCAAGCGATACGCGCCAGCCCACCGCCACGCCGCTCTACTACTTGTTCAATATTTATTTTGCCAACAGCCGCCGTCTGGCGGTCAATTCGCCGCCGTACGAAGCCACCGGCAAGCGCTACTTGCGCTCCAATACCAACCTGTACGCGGGCGTGCTCGACCAATATTTCCAGGGCCCCGGCGCGGTCGAACGGTATTACTACGGCTATATTAGCCTTTATGATGGATTCAACGGGTATACTGAATTGGACGTTTCTGACGGAGTCGCACGCGTCTACTTGAGCGGAAGCTGCGAGCGAGGCCGCCCCGACTTCACCATCGCCAATCTGATCACAGACAACCTGAAGCAATTCCCCGAAGTGCAGTTCGTCAAGGTTTACGACCAGGACGGCCAGACCGAACATCCCGACGGGCAGTCCAACTCGCTTCCGCTGTGCCTCGACCCGCAATACATTCCCACGGCGACGCCCACACCCACCCGAACCGTAACGCCGACCGTCACACCCTCCCGCACGCCCACGCCCACCCAGACGCGCCAGCCCACCCCTACGCCGCTCTATTACCTGTTCAAGTTGTATTTTGCCAGCAGCTACCGCCTGGCCGTCAACTTCCCACCCTACGAAGTCAATGGCGTGCGCTACCTGCGTTCCTCGCATGACCTGTACACCGACCTGCTGGATCAATATTTTCAGGGCCCCGGCTGGACCGAAAAATACATCTATGGCTACACCGCTCTCTACGACGGATTCAACGGTTACAGCCAGGTGCAGGTGCAGGACGGTGTCGCCCGCGTCTATCTGTCGGGCAGTTGCAGCCGCCAGCGCGATGACTTTACGATCGCCAACCTGCTCACGGACAACCTGAAACAATTCCCCGAGGTGCAGTTCGTCAAAATCTACGACCAGGACGGCCAAACCGAACACCCCGACGGGCAGTCCGACTCCATCCCGGCTTGTCTCGACTCCCAGGCAAGCCCCACGCCGACCCCCAAGAATACGGTCGGGCCCCCGACGAGCATCCCCTCGATTACGGCGACCCTGCCGCCACCTACCAGCGGGACTCCGCCGACGCTCACCTCGACGATCACACCCTCGGTGACGCCCGGTCCGCACCCGACGGATACCCGTTGGCCCACGTTCACACCGCGTCCAACCGATACACGCTGGCCCACCCTGACGCCGCGTCGCTAACCGGTGACGGTCACTTGCTCAGGTCGTAAAGATACAAATAAACCGATGTGCCGGGGATGAAATACTGCCGTTCCTTTTGCCCAATCTGGTCGAGATGGGCCAGGATGTAGTCCCGCTCGTTGAGCCCCTTGTTCTCGAAAATATGCGAAAACAACAGCCAGACGCGCTTCTTGCCGATGAACTGGTCGACCTCGTTAAGGTAATGGCGCATCTCCACGTTGTAACCTGTGCCGGCAACGTAATCGGACGGGCCGAAACCGTAATCGGCAGCGTAGAAGCGAAAGGCCGGCACCGCGCCGGGGTAGACGTAGATCACGTCGCCCGGCTTGTAATGATTTTCCAGGTAAGCCATCATCGGACGAATCTCTTCCGTCATTTTGGGCGCAGTGAAGTTTTCCCAGGCAAAGGCAACCGGACGCTGAAGCATAAAACCAAGCAGGATCACCCCGACCGCCCATCCAATGACGGGAAATTTGATCCTCGCTGCCTGGCGGCACAGCCACTCCAGGCCTTCACCCACGCCCAGGGCGAATCCCGGCATCAGGAACAGGATCATACGCGCCCCGAAGGGATACTCGCGCAGCGCCGAAGCGACTAACGTCAGCAGGATGGAGACGACGAAGGTCAGGCTCCATTGCCAGTGGCGGCGGAACAGCGCCACCAACCCGACGAGGAACAAAGCCATCGGAACGGCGCGCGGCTCGAACAGGCCCAGCGGATTGATCCACAGGCCGGTCAGGATGCCCGGAAACCAGGCCCAGTTGCTCCAGGGCGGCAGGGGCATGAAATACTCGGCCCAATAGCCGGTCAGCGCAGAGTTGGCGGCCAGCCCGCGAAACTGGACAAGATACAGCAATCCGAAGTTGAGCCCCCACAGCAGCCCCACCACCAGCGTGGAAACCAGGCGTGGCCGGTCCTTCCGCGCGGCATACTGGATCAGTAACGCCAGCCCGATTCCGCCCAGCGTGAACAAGGCCGGGTGCGAGAACCATAAAGCTCCCATACCGCCCAGCGCCAGGAAAACGAAGTCGCGGCGTTTGGCCTCGGTGTAGAAAAAGCGGAAAGCCAGCAGGTACAATACCAGCGCCAACGTCAGGTCGGAAGCGTATTGTTTGGCCGTCGCTGCGTAAAAGACAATGTAATCACTGACGCCAATGATCCCCAGTGTGAAAACCAATCCCAGACGACCCGTCAGGCGCTTGGCCCAAAAATACAGCAGCAGCAGGCCCAGGCAAGCCGCTCCCAACGGAATCAGCCGGAAAGCGTATTCGCTTTTTCCCAACAGCGTAATGACCAGCTTTTCAGCGAACAGAAATCCAAGCGGCGCGCCCTGATCGTAATCCAGGGGCCGCACCAACCCACCAAACGAACGTCCCACCAGGTTCAAGGCCAGCATAGCCTCGTCCAGCCACAGGGAGCGTCCAACCAGGTACTGGCGCAGGCGCACGACGACTCCCACCAGGATCAGGCCTGCGAAGGTCGCCCGCCAGGCCCATTCCGGCCAGCGCAATTGCTTCCACCTCATCGGCTTACTGGATTGCCTTGAGTGAGGCCTTGAAACTTGCCAGGTTGGGGATTGGCGTCGGGTCGGTTCCGTTCGCCAGGGCCAGGTAATAACTGACGTAATCGCCGAAATGCAGCGCCGTCCACAGGTTCTCCAGCGGCGTCTGCCCGCGGGCATCCACGTAATCGGTATTGACGCCCTCCACCATGAAAGCCTGCCGCGTCAGGTCCAGGCGCGCACGATTGCGCGGATGGTCGCTGGGGGCGCGTAGGAAAAGCGCCATCGAGCGCGACAGAATTTGCTCCGGATAGTCCAACCCTTGCAGGGTATTGTGATCGGCTTCGGGAATATATTCGAAGACGGCGATGGCTTTTGCCAGCTCGTTCATCTGCCCCTTCCAACGCCGGGCCACCGGCGCCAGCACCCCGGCGCCCAGGACGACGATCAACCGGCCCATCAACTGGCCGGCCAGACGTTTGGCCGGGTTTTGTGCGACAGGCGACGCCGCGCTCAGGCTCCCCTGCTGCTGTTTCATCGCCTCGACGGCTTTCTCCACCGCCGGGCTTTGTTCCGCCACCAGGCCCAGGCGGCTGAAGGCGGCCAGCAAAAGTCCGAAGGAAAATCCAACTGCTGCGCGAGGCTGCCCCGCGTGAACGAATTTCCAGACCGGCGCACCGACCTTTGTCGCCTCGTCGGCCAGCACACCACCCGTGGAAACGGCCAGAATGCGGCAGCCGTTCTCCACGGCCAGCTTGAATCCGCTCAAGGTCTCCTCGGTGTTGCCCGAATGCGACGAAGCGATAAAGAGCGTTTGCGGCCCTTTGGCGAAAGCCGGCAGGTCGTAGTCGCGGTGCACGAAGACCGGCACGCCGCACAGCGGCTGCACGTAGGTTGCCAGCAAGTCGGCGCCGATGGCCGACCCGCCCATCCCGCTGATCACCACGCGCTGAAAACTCGTCCAGTTGGGCAGGGCGTGTTCGTGACCTAATTTCCAGGCAGCGGCCAGTTGATCTGGCAGGCCGTCGATCTGTATGAGCATATTTTCAGGATCGTTCTGCTTGATGAACGAAAGATCGTCGAGATTCATGGTTTCACTTCCAATCGATATTTTTTGGTGGCTCATCGCGTTCTTTGTAAGCCCGCGCGCAACCTCGATTATACCCACCCCGCTCGCAATTTACGACCGCAGGCGCGATGCGCCGCCTTAAAACAAAAACCACCTTCTGCGGTGGTTTTTGGTGTTCAAAGCATCGATTGGGGTGAATGATGGAAGAGGCCCGGCTAATTTTTCATGACCATGTTCAGGCGCTGCGCCAGCGGGTCGAAGTGCCGGTGCAGGCAGGCATCCAGGTCTTGATGCGGATCGTCAAACAACTCTGCCCAAATTTTAGTGATTTCGGTAATCACTTTATCCTCCACCGATCCCCACAGACGGATTGTCGGAAAGCTCCGCCCATTTTGCAGAGCATGTAAATAGGTGTTATCGAAAGGATCGTGTTGGGCCGATAACATGTGGACGGCGTCGCTGCGGGTGGGTAATTCGTGGTCATGCGGGCTGGCAGGAATGCGCGCCGGCTGAGAACAAAGGAATCGAATCAGGTCAAAGGCTTCCTGGCTGTGCCGTGTGTACTGCCAGATGACGAGGCTGGAGCCGCCCACAAACGACAAACCCGGCACCGGGGCGATACCCAGCCACTTGCCCCATTCCGGGTGCATTCGACGCCCGATAACTCCTTTCCAGGGTCCTCCGAGGTTGACAGCAGCATCTCCGTCGGCCCGGCCATTGAACAGGTCTCCAGAGGAGACAACCCGCAATGAGGCGGGTGAGATAAAAGGCTGCAGGCCGAAATAGCTTTTCCAGCCTTTCATGGCAGCCGGCTGGTTGAAAATTACCTGCTGGTTATCCGGGCTGATAAAATCTCCGCCCGCGCTCCAAATCCAATGAGCAGCCTCATGGATGATGACGGAATTATGCACCGTCGTCAGGGCCAGCGGATAAGCATATCCGCTCTCCCGCAATTTTTCAAGCGTCCCTACCAGAGCATCGTCGCTGGAAAATGCAGTGTTGATATTCTGGATGCCGGCCTTTTCGAAGGCGTCTTTCCAATAATAAAACACCATAACATCACTGAGCCATGGCACGGCCCAGGGCGTTGGGTCGTTGGGAAGCAGGCCGCTTTTCCAGGTAGCATCGAAGAAAGCCTGTGGGCCTCCCAGAGCGCAGATTTCCTGTGGGGAGAAAGGATGCAAAGCTTGCATGGAAGCCAGGCTGCCGACCCAGGTTGTGCCGATGCTGGAAATATCCGGGCCGTGCCCGAAGATGCCAAATTTGGCAACTTCCGCCCAGCCTTGCGCCCATGTGATACCAACAAGATCGACGTGGACGTGAGATTGTTTCTCGAAGGCTTCCATCAGCGGCTGCAAATTGTCGACGTCACCGCGATTGCCTTCCATGATTGAGAATTCGATTTCGGTCATTGCATACCCTTCCCTCAAACGTGGACCGTCCCATTTGCTTCTCGTTACCCTGTATTCAATTCACTCCTGATTTGTTGGGAAAAAGGATAGCCTTACACTATCATGATTATACTGCCTGCTTTTTTGGGGCGGCTGATCTGAAACCGGTGCTTTCAAAACTGTAACTGTTTTGCGCCTTCGCCCTATTCCACGGGAAATCCTAAAGAACCGTTCTTTTTGTTCGATTGGGATCGTGGCATCAGATGCTTGTTCGAAGAAATGGGGTTTATTTTTGCTGGTTCAATAAACGGTAGACGTCTCGTTTTTTCCAACCGGATTGCTCGGCCAGGTCAGCTGCCAGTTCGTTGGTTTTCTTGCCATGGTTGTGCTCACGCTGGATGGCGGCGACCAGTTCTTCCCGTGTCCATTGGGGGGCAGCCTCGCTTTTCGACCTGCCTGCCACCACCAGCACGAATTCGCCGCGCGGTTCCTGGGCCGCAAAGTGCGCTCGTGCTTCGCCGAGAGTCCCGCGTACGACCTCTTCATGAATTTTGGTGAGTTCACGTGCGACGGCGATCTGACGCTCGCCAAGCACGGATTGCAGGTCGGCTAAGGCGGCCAGCAGACGGTGCGGCGTCTCGAGGAAGATCAAGGTGTAAGAAAGCGAGGCCACGCTTTCGAGCAGTTGCCGACGCTCCACCGACCTGCGCGGCAGGTAGCCGAGATATAGAAAAGAGTCACTCGGCAGGCCGGAAACGGCCAGGGCGGCCAGCGGCGCTGAGGGCCCCGGCACGGAACTCACCGGGTGGCCCGAGTCCAGCGCTGCTTTGACGAGTTCGTAACCGGGGTCGTTGATTGTCGGCGTGCCGGCGTCCGAAACCAGGGCGACATCCCCTTGTTCTAATTTGGCAAGGATGGAGTCGAGCTTGGCGAGTTTGTTATGTTCGAAGTAGCTGGTCAGCGGCGTATGGATATCAAAGCGCGCCAACAACTTCTTGGTCTGACGAGTGTCTTCGGCGGCAATCAGGGCCGCAGAACGCAGCACCCGCAGCGCTCGTAAACTTAAGTCTTCCAGGTTGCCAATCGGCGTAGCGACCAGATAGAGGGTGCCCATGTCGATATTTTATCATTTGCCCTCCCGCAAATATGGTATACTTGCTGCGCTCCTGCCCTCGGCGGGACATTATTTTGCCTGGGACGGGCAATAAGCGTCCCTGAGCGGATGATATCCGCTAAACTCTCACGTTCTCCGACGTTTCGGGGCGTCCGGCGCTTTGGGGGCGGATTCGGAACGGTTGACGGGAGCGGAGGAAAAACGCAAAGGAGAATAGAATGGCTGTTATCTCGATGAAGGCCCTGCTTGAGAGCGGCGTCCATTTTGGGCACCGTACCAATAAGTGGGACCCCCGCATGAGGCCCTATATTTTCACCGAACGCAACGGCATCCACATCATTGACCTGCAGCAGACGGTGAAATCGCTTAGCAATGCTTATGCGGTGATTCGTGACGCTGTCGCTAACGGCGGCGTCGTTTTGTTTGTCGGTACCAAGCGCCAGGCGCAGGAAACCGTGCGTGAAGAGGCTGTTCGCGCCGGGATGCCTTATGTGACCGAGCGCTGGATGGGTGGAATGCTTACCAACTGGAACACCATGTACCAACGGATCCAGGAGATGGAGCGCCTCGAGCAGATGCGCGACAGCGGGGAGATCAACCGCCTGACCAAGAAGGAAGGGCTGTTGATCGAGCGCCAGATCTTGCGCTTGCAGACCCGCCTGGAAGGTGTGCGCTCGATGAAGCGCTTGCCCGACCTGGCTTTCGTGGTGGATGTTGGCCGCGAGGAATCGGCTGTGCACGAATGTAACCTGTTGGGAATTCCCGTGATAGCGCTGGTAGACACCAATTGCAACCCTCAACCTGTGGATTATGTGATCCCTTCCAATGACGATGCGATTCGGGCTATTAAATTATTGGTAGCTAAAGTAGCCGATGCCGTGCTCGAAGGCACGGCCATGCGTAAGGACGAAGAAGAAGAACAGCAACCTGTCGTTGCGCCTGCTGGCCCGTCCGTGCCAAAGAAAGAATCGCGTGTCGTGGAAGATGACGAGGACGTGGACGACGAAGTCCTGCTGGGGAAGGCGACTCTGGCGAAGTTAGCCAAACCGTCCGAAGAGGACGAAGAAGAAGATGAAGAAGATGAGAACGACGAAGTTGAGGTAGAAGAAACCGAGTCCACGGATACAGACGAAACGGGCACTGCCGACGAGGCGGATGAGGCCGGTGAAGAGGAAGAGGCTCCAGCGGCTGAGGAATCGTCGGACGACGAAGCTGTCAAAGAAGAAAACGAAGCGCCCGAAACGGGTGAGGAATAGTTGAGGTTGGCATGGAAATTACTGCTGAAATGATCAAAGAATTACGCGCTGCGACAAACGCTGGTGTCCTTGATTGTCGTAAAGCGCTGGTGGAGTCCGACGGCGATTTCCAGAAGGCGACTGAGTGGTTGCGTGAAAAAGGGGTGGCGACTGCTGCCAAACGCGCCGACCGTGAAGCCTCGCAGGGTGCTGTCGAACTGTATTCGCACGGCAACGGACGTGTAGGCGTCATGGTCGAAGTCAACTGTGAAACGGATTTCGTCGCCCGTTCCGATGCTTTTCGGAACTTTGCGCACGAGGTTGCTTTGCAGATTGCTGCCTCCGCGCCGCGCTACGTCTCTGATGCCGACATTCCCGAAGATGTGCTTACACACGAAACGGAAAAGGCCAAAAAACTTGCCTTGGAAGAAGGCAAGCCCGAAGCTGTTGTTGCGAAAATTGTCGAAGGCCGCTTGAACAAGTTCAAGGATGAAACCTGTCTATTACGACAGACATATATCCGTGACGACGAGCTCAATGTGGAGAAATTACTTCACCAGACGGTTGTCAGCACCGGCGAGAACATCATTATCCGCCGCTTTGCCCGATGGGAATTGGGCGAAGAATCAGGGAACGAAGAGTAAAGTGATAAGCCAACCGACAGGTTGGCTTTTTCATAGTTTTGTGAGCACGGCGGCGGCACAAGATGCGCTCCCTTTCCTGGAAAGATCCACGAAGGGCCCTTTCACAACAAAAAGGAGACGATATGCCGGATCTCAAATACAAACGTATCTTGCTCAAGCTTAGCGGCGAGGCAATGGGTGGAGAAAATAGTTTTGGGATCAACGTTGCCAGCGTGGATGCAGTTGCCAAACGTATTAAGGAAGTTTCTAAGATGGGCGTGCAGGTGGCGGTCGTTATCGGCGCGGGGAACTTATGGCGTGGAAAACAAGGCCTCGACCGCGGTATGGATCGCGCCACAGCAGATTACATGGGGATGTTGGGAACCGTGATGAATGCGCTGGCCTTGATGGATGCGCTCGAGCGGATGGATGTTTTTACCCGCGTAATGTCTGCCATCGAAATGCGTGCTATTGCCGAGCCCTATATTCGCCGGCGCGCTATCCGCCATCTGGAGAAAGGCCGGGTTGTGATTTTCAGCGCCGGGACGGGAAATCCCTTTTTCTCGACAGATACAGCAGCTGCCCTGCGCGCCACCGAGATCGATGCCGACGTGGTGATCAAAGCCACCAAGGTGGATGGCGTGTACGATGCGGATCCCCAGAAGAACCCGCAGGCAGTCAAATTCGATGAATTGAGTTACATTGAGGTGCTCAACCGTCGCCTCGAAGTGATGGATAGTACCGCAATCACCCATTGCATGGAGCACCATATTCCGATCCTGGTGCTCAATCTCTGGAATCCGCAGGCGCTTATTCAAGCCCTCAACGGTGAAAAGGTCGGAACGCTGGTTCACTCGTAACACAAGAGCGCCCGGCAAGAACACCTTTTGGATTCCGGTATGAATTGAGAGTCTTTAACGGCTTTTGCAAGTGGGGGGCTGGCATAACTTGTACGCAGTGAGTAGCATGTGCGGCGCAAAGCGCCGCACATATTTCATACCCTGCTGCCTGAACCGTTTCGGTAGCGTTTTTTAGAATTTTAGGGTATCCTTAGCCATATTGATCTTAAAGAAAGGTTTTTGGAAATTTCCGTGGACAGGGAGAGACATGGAAGCGTTTTTTGGGCTTTGCCTGGAAAATGCTCCTACAGATACCTGTGACCATGGGAATGGCCGAAGGCCTTTAAAACTCAGGAGGTTGCAGTGATTAAAGATCTTCTCAAAGATGCCGAGTCCCGAATGCAAGGGGCTATTCATGTTCTTTCCGAGGACCTTGCAGCCATCCGCACAGGGCGTGCCAACCCTGGCCTGGTGGAAAAACTCTCAGTCCAATATTATGACACCCCTACGCCACTTCAACAACTGGCTTCGATCAGTGTGCCCGAACCGCGCGCTTTGTTGATTAAGCCGTTCGATGGTTCTGCACTCAAAGATATCGAACGGGCCATCCTGGCCTCAGACTTGGGGCTGACTCCCAATAATGATGGCAAACAGATCCGACTCAATCTTCCGGTCCTGACCGAGGAACGCCGTCGTGACCTCGTCAAACACGTTCACGCGCGCCTGGAAGAAACCCGGATTGCCTTACGCAACGTTCGCCGTGATGCGATGAAGGATATGAAAGATTTTGAGAGTGAAAAGCTGATTTCAGAAGACGACTTAAAACGAGGGGAGGACGAACTTCAAAAACTCACCGATCGTTTTGTTGCGGAAGTGGATAAAATTGGTCAACATAAAGAACAGGAGATCATGGAAGTCTGAAAGACTTCACTTCCCATGATGAATTCAAATCAAAACCCCTTTACTGAAAGAATACCGGCGCATGTCGCTATTATTATGGATGGAAATGGGCGCTGGGCGATTAAACGGGGCCTGCCGCGACTGGCGGGTCACCGCGCCGGAACCGACAACCTGCGCCGTATTATTCATGCTTGCGTGGAGTTCGGTGTCCAGTATCTGACCATCTATGCCTTCTCCACCGAAAATTGGGGACGTCCGCCTGAAGAGGTCAATGGCCTGATGCGGATACTCGAAGACGTGATTGACCGTGAACTAAAGGAACTGAGCGACCAGGGAGTCCAGATTCGACACCTGGGTCGCCTCGACCAGCTTGCTCCGCGTCTTCAACAAAAAGTGCTCGATGCCGTAGACCGAACCCGTCATAATTCGCGCCTGATTCTCAATGTGGCTTTCAACTATGGCGGACGCGATGAAATCGTACATGCCATCCAGCAAATGATTGTCGATGGCGTCAAGGAAGATGAAGTGACTCCCTCGCTGGTCAGTCGTTATTTGTATACTGCTGGAGTTCCCGACCCAGATTTGATTATTCGTACCTCCGGCGAATTGCGTATCAGCAACTTCTTGATCTGGCAGGCGGCGTATTCAGAATGGTACGTCACGCCGACCTACTGGCCTGATTTTGGAAAAGAAGAATTTCGCAAGGCGATCATGGAATTCTCGCAACGTGATCGTCGTTACGGCAAAGTTGCTACCCCGGAGTACGAAGGGACGCATGCTTAGGCGCGCAATCACGTCGGTTGGGTTGTTGGCCGTCGGCATTCCAGCGATTCTTCTCGGCAGTCTCCCCTATTTCCTGCTCATTGCCTTTTTCCTGGGTGTAGCCGCCTGGGAGTATGTGACGTTGTTCCGGGCGACGCCCAACCGTCCGTCGCGCATTGTAGTTGTCGTAGGGGTGCTCTCCACCCTGATCGTCCGTTCTTATTTCCCCGCTTATTCCATCGCGGTTTTTACATCCTTCCTGCTGCTCGCAATGGGTGTTCACTTGGTCGCTTACGAGCGCGGCGATGAGCACGCTGGCCTGGGTTTCACCGTCAGCGTAGCCGGACTGGCCTACTTGGGCTGGATCGGCTCCTACCTGGTTGATCTGCGTTTTGTGGAACACGGCGCCTGGTGGTTGATGTTGATTTTGCCAACGGTCTGGTTGGTGGATACGGGCGCCTACTCCCTGGGTGCTGCCTACGGCAAGCATCGCATGACTCCCCGCTTGAGCCCCAAAAAGACCTGGGAGGGATTCGCCGCTGGCGCCTTTACCGGCATGCTGGCAGGCGGCTTCTTTGCGTATGTATATTCCACCTGGGGACCGTTACATGTGGCGGCCTGGCAAGGCGCTCTTTTTGGTCTGGCCGTTGGCGCCCTCACGCCTTTGGGCGATTTGGGGGAAAGCATGATTAAACGCCAGGTAGGTGCTAAAGATTCGGGCACCCTTTTTCCCGGTCACGGTGGCTCGTTCGACCGTATCGACTCGTGGTTGTGGGCGGCCGTACTTGGCTATTATTTCATCCTTTTGGTTCCTCATTGAGTTGTCCGTTTCACGAAATACCAGGTTGGGGACAGTAAGAAGTTTATTCAAGATTTTTCTCATTTTCTCATCCGCTGATTGACAAACGCAAACTCCTTTGCTATACTCTATGTGTCTCCAAAGTATAGTAAAACAGTAGACATACTAGGACTTATGGCAGTATGCGACTCTCCAAACGTGGTGAATATGGTTTGCGCGCGATGATTGTCCTGGCAACCCGGCCAGGGCCCAATGAGTCTTATCCTGTTGTGCAGATCAAAGAGATCTCTGAGCGTGAGAAAATTCCGGCCAAGTTCCTCGAGCAGATTCTGCTCATGCTCAAGAATGCCGGCCTGGTGCACAGCAAGATGGGCGTCGGCGGCGGGTACTACCTGGGTACAGATGCCAGCGAAATCAATCTTGGGCAAATCGTCCGCGCCTTGGATGGGCCATTGGCCCCCATCCGCTGCGTTAGCCAGATGGCTTACGAGCCTTGTGGTTGTCCCGATGAGGAGACCTGCGGGCTACGCATGGTAATGGGAGATGTTCGCAACGCCATCGCCGATGTGCTCGATCAAACCTCGCTGGCCGACGTTACCAGCCGGGTGGATCAGGTCAAAGCGGCGAGTCAGTCGAAATAAATCTTTGGGAATTTTGTGAGGTGGGCGAAGCCGAAAGGTTGTCACACGACTTCCTCCCACACAGGTACCTGGAGAATTGAACAAATCCGTTATCCGCCCATCGAGGCGGGGATTTTTGTAGCTATAAAGTATACTAGTATTATAGACTTTATAATCTATTCGATAAATCGGAGTAAAAAAGGATATGAACAAGCTCACCCTGATCCTGGTTACAAGCTTCATTAGCCTGTCCTTGCTGCTGGGTGCGTGCGCACCCGCTGCCCCGCAAGTGATGGCTGCATCTCCTAACGACCCGCTTTCGGGTACGGTCAGCGTTTCGGGGGCGTTTGCTCTCTACCCCATGATGACCGTCTGGGCCGACGAATTCCACAAACTCCATCCCAATGTACAGTTCGACATCCAGGCCGGCGGAGCGGGCAAAGGCATGACCGATACCCTGTCAGGTGCGGTGGACATCGGCATGGTCTCGCGCGCCATCAAGCCGGAAGAGGAGAGTCAAGGGGCCTACTGGGTCGCCGTTGCCAAAGACGCCGTCTTCCCGGTGGTCAGCGCCAAGAACCCCGTCTTGGCCGATTTGCAGAGCAAAGGCCTCAACCCCGACATGTTCAAAAAGATTTTTGTTACCGGCAAGATCACGACCTGGGGGGAAGTTGTCGGCAGGCCGGAAGTCACAGACAAAATCCACGTCTATACCCGCTCGGACTCTTCCGGCGCCGCCGATATGTGGGCGCAGTTTGCGGGCGGCAAAGCCCAGTCTGACATCCTTGGCATCGGTGTCAACGGTGAACCGGCCTTGGTGGACACCGCCGCCAAGGACCCGCTGGGAATCGGCTACAGCAACCTCAACAGTCTGTTCGATATGGACAGCGGGGCGCTCGTCGCGGGTGTAGTCGTCCCGCCTATCGACATCAACGCCAACGGCCAGGCGGACGCAGGCGAGTCGTACACCACGAAAGAGCAGGCGGTGCGCGCCGTGGCCGATGGTACCTATCCAACCCCTCCGGCCCGTTTCGAGAACCTGGTGACCAAGGGCAAACCAAGTGGATTAGTGCAGGCTTTTATGGTTTGGATTCTGACCGATGGGCAGCAGTACCTCGACCAGGCCGGTTATGTTCAGTTGACGGCTGACCAGCAAGCCGCCTCACTGGCAAAGATCAAATGAACGAAAACGCTCGCGACGATTCGTTCCGGGCGGATATCGAAATCAAAGGCCTGTCGTGTGATCCCGTTCTGTCTGTTCGACGGCGACAGGATCGGATGGCCCGACAGGCTTTCCTGGCTGTGACGCTATTGCCGTTCTTCTTGATCGTTGTTGTTACCGCCGCCTTGTTGCTACGCTCGTGGCCGATTTTGCGCGCCTACCCGTTGACGGAACTGTTCTTGGGAAGCACCTGGAAACCAGACGAGGGACAATTCGGTCTGTGGCCTTTCATTGCAGGCACACTGTGGGTGACGGTGGTGGGTGTGGCGTTGGCGGTACCGCCCTGTCTGCTGATTGCCATCTACCTGGCGGAATATGCCCATTCGCTGCTGCGTTCCATTGCCAAACCGGTGCTCGACATGTTGGCGGCCATCCCGCCGGTCGTATATGGCGTTTGGGGTTTGTTGGCGGTCGTGCCTTTCGTTGAGAACGTCCTGGCTCCTTTTGCGCACCGCTGGCTGGGAGGCATCCCGTTTCTGGCGGTCAACCAGCCCACCGGTTTCAGCATCCTGGCGGGCGGCATTGTGTTGGCCGTCATGGTTGCGCCGTTGGTTATCGCGGTCGTCTACGAGATTTTTGCGACCGTTCCCGACGAATTGCGACAGGCCTCTCTGGCGATCGGTGCGACTCGCTGGCAGACCATTCGACGGGTGGTTTTCCCGCAAGTATTGCCGGGTATTCTGGCCGGCATTGTGCTGGGCGCTTCGCGGGCGCTGGGCGAGACGATTGCCGTATTGATGGTGGTCGGCAACGTCGCGAAAGCGCCCGGTTCCATCTTCGATCCGGCCTATCCGCTGCCGGCCCTGATCGCCAACAACTATGGCGACATGATGTCCATCCCGCTGTACGACTCCGCCTTGTTATGCGCGGCGTTGGTGCTGCTGGTCGTGATCCTGATTTTCAACGTTCTCTCCACGCTCGTGTTGCAGCGTATGTTGACCCGTCCTGGAGGGGCGCGATAGTGTTCAATTGACGCCGAATTGGAAAGGGAGCGCCTATGATGATCAAGAAGCGCTGGCAAAAACGTCACCTGACCGAAGCAGTTGCCAAAGGGTTGATGATCCTCTCGCTGGTTGTCGTCGCCGGCAGCCTGGGCCTGATCTTGTGGACGGTCATTGCCCAAGGGTTGCCCGCCCTGAGTTGGGCCATGATCACACAAACGCCCAAAGGGGGCTTCTACCTGGGCAAGGAAGGCGGTGTGTTGAACGCCATCCTGGGGTCGCTCTACCTGGCCGGCGGTGGGACACTGCTGGCTTTGCTCGTCAGCCTGCCAATCGCACTGTACCTGGAAGCTTATTTGGAGAATTCCGGCTGGGGGCATTACGTACGCCTGTCGTCGGACGTGCTGTGGGGTATTCCTTCCATCGTGTACGGGGCGTTTGGTTTTACCTGGATGCTCCTGCTGGGGTTGCGCGCCTCGTTGTTGGCCGGCATCATTGTCCTGGCTCTGATCGAACTGCCGGTCATGGTGCGCGCCATGGACGAAGTGATCCGTCGTATGCCTGTCGACCTGGAGCAGGCTGCCCTGGCGCTCGGTTCGACGCGCCTGGAAGTGGCGCTGCACGTCGTCACACGGCAGATGCTGCCGGGCATCCTCACCGCTGTTTTACTGGGGTTCGGGCGTGGCATCGGCGACGCCGCCTCGGTGCTGTTCACCTCCGGATACACCGACCGCATCCCCACCTCCTTGCTGCAACCCACGGCCTCTCTGCCGCTGGCTATCTTCTTTCAACTCAGTACACCCTACCCCGAAGTGCAGCGACGCGGTTACGCCTCGGCGGTGATCCTGACTATCATCGTGCTGGTCATCAGCCTGGGCTCGCGTTGGCTCTCTGCCCGTCTGAACCGTTACACCGTGAAATGAAGGAGCGCACTCATGGACACCCACATTCGCGTCCGGCACCTGAACGTCTCCTACGACCGGCAGGCAGTGCTCAAAGACGTCAACCTCGAAATTCCCAAACGGCAGATCACGGTCATCATGGGGCCATCGGGGTGCGGCAAGACCACCTTGCTGAAATGTCTCAACCGTTTTCTGGAACTGAACGATGGCGCACGGATTTCGGGCGAAGTGCTGGTGGACGGGCAGGATATCTACGCCGGCGACGTAGACGTGACCGAAGTGCGCAAGCGCGTCGGACTGCTGGCGCAGCGTCCCACGCCGTTGCCGATGTCCATTTATGACAACGTTGCCTACGGAATGCAGATTCACCAACTGAAGAAGGCGGGCCGCGACTACAAGGCAGCCGTGCGCCACTACCTCGAAATTGCCGGGCTGTGGCAGGAAGTGGAACAGCGCTTGCACGACCCCGCTACGGGACTCTCCATCGGGCAGCAGCAACGCCTGTGCCTGGCGCGCGGATTGGCCGTGGAGCCGGAGATCATCCTGGGCGATGAACCGACCTCGGCGCTTGATCCGATCTCGTCGCAGCACATCGAAGGGCGCCTGCTGGAACTCAAAGACCGCTACACAACCGTCATCGTGACGCATACTTTACGCCAGGCCAAACGGCTGGCCGACTACGTGGTGTTCATGTACCTGGGCGAAGTGGTCGAAAGCGGTCTGGCACAGGAGCTTTTCACTCATCCCCGGCAGGAGCGCACGCGGCAATACCTGGAGGGCTTGTTCTGACCCCTGTTGCGTGTTCCCTCTGGAGGAAAAGCCGCTTGTTTTTTGAGAGCGACTTGTGAGGACGCGCCCAACCGGTGAGGTTTATAATAAATCTGGTTCTCCAGGAATCATCGTAAAAATTCCACAGAACCCGGAGCATTTGCTTATGAAGCACATTCGTTTGTTCCTGATTCTGTCTGCGGTTTACCTGTTGGCGGCCTTCCAGACGGCCAGCGCGCAGAGCAATGCGCCGCTGGTCTTGGTGCTCCAAGCTGACAGTGCGGTCACGCCCAGCATGCAGGAATATATCCAGCGTGGCATCCAGACGGCAGAGCAGGAACAGGCTGAACTGCTCGTCATCGAACTCAATACACCGGGTGGGGCCATCGACTCGATGACGAGCATCGTCACCAGCATCCGCGCCAGCCATGTGCCGGTGGTGGTCTATGTGACGCCGCGCGGCGCGATGGCCGCCTCGGCAGGCACCGTCATCACCCTGGCAGGGCACGCGGCTGCCATGGCGCCGGAGACCATCATCGGCGCGGCCAGTCCCGTTAGCTCGCAGGGTCAGGACTTGACCCAAACGGAGAAGACCAAGCAGGAGGAAGCGCTCAAGGCGCTGGTGCGTTCCATCGCCTCGCGCCGTCCGCCGCAGGCGATCCAACTGGCCGAGGCGACCATCGACAGCGCCCAGGCCGTCTCGGCGGATGAGGCTTTGAAAGCCGGGCTGGTGGATTTCATCGCCACCGACCTGAACGATCTGCTCACGAAGCTGAATGGCTTCCAGGTGCAAACTGTGGACGGGACGGTGACGCTGCACACGACAGGTGCGCAGGTGCAGGACTTGCCGATGAGCTTTATCGAGCAACTGCTGACGATGCTGATCGACCCGAACGTCGTGTTCATCCTGTTAGCCATCGGTGTGCAGGCCATCCTGATCGAAATTGCCAGCCCGGGCGGCTGGATTGCCGGCTTCGCTGGCGCAGTATGCCTGGCCCTGGCGGCCTACGGCCTGGGCGTGCTGCCCGTGAACTGGTTCGGGTTCGTCATCCTGCTGTTGGCTTTTGTCTTGTTCATCCTCGACATCAAGGCTCACACGCACGGTGCACTGACGGCGGCGGGCGTAGGTTCGTTTATCATCGGGGCGCTGGTTTTGTTCAACTCACCGGGTGTGCCGCGCTTCGACCGTGTTTCCGTGCCGCTGGTGGTGGCGACGGGGCTCGTTTTCGGCGCGATGTTCACCGCTATTCTGGTGTTCGCGCTGCGCGCGCAGCGCGCGCCGCTCCGTACCGGGCGGCAGACCGTCATCGGGCAGCGCGGAACCGCTAAAAGTGAGATCGATCCGCACGGCGAAGTCCAGTTAAAGAGTGAACTATGGAGCGCGGACCTAGCCGAAGGCGCCGGGCCCATCCATGTGGGCGAAAAAGTCGAAGTGGTTGATGTGGACGGCCTGCGCCTCAAAGTGCGCAAGAGTTCGTCATAGCTCAGACGCGTAGCCTGACGGTTGAAAATATTTATCTTGACGAGTGTTCGCAATCTGGCTAGAATATTTTTGTCCGACAGTTTTGTAAATCTTTATCCGTATTCTCAGGGGAAAGGCGATTTCCAACCCCATCGCCAGCCTCTTATCGATAAGGGGCTTTCTCTTTTGGATGAAAGTGAGGCAATGATGAGCAATAAACTTCCTCGAGACGATTTCGACACCTTCCTGCGCCAGATGCAGACGAACGATAAGGCTGAAGACGACGGCCAGGCCACCGTGCGCATTGTGCATGCGCTCTTCAAGCTGGGGGAAACGGACGTGATCAAATTGATGACCATGGTCAATATCTCGTGGAGCGAGTTCACCGCCAGCGTCACATCGCTGCGTGAAGCCGGCCTGATCGATATGGATGAACATACCCAGTTGGCAACCGTGCGTTTGACCGCTGAAGGCAGTCGCTGGGCAGTGGCAATGGGGTCCCCTGCCGAGGGGAAAGACGTTTAAATGACGCTTGGCTGGTGGGAGTGGCTGGCCGCTGCCGTGTTGGGGGCCATCATCGGCGCGGCATCCATCGTCTCGCGATACCGTGATGAACCCGACGATGCCCTGTTCACCTTCCCGGCAGCCATCTACATGCTGATCCATGCGCTGGCGTCTCTGCTGGCGCTCCTGCTCATCCACATTTTTGGCTGGACGTTCGGCGCCAGCGATCCACAGGCGACGCGCTGGCTGCAAATCCTGGTCGCAGGCCTGGGCGCGATGACCGTCATGCGCCTGTCACTGCCGTTCAAACTGGGCGACGAGACCATTTCTATAGGCCTCGACCAGTTCCTGGAAGGCATCTTCAACGCCGTCGATCGCTCCGTCGACCGCAAGCGAGGCGAGGAACGCGCCAGGATCGTCAATGAAAAAATGCGCGATGTATCCTTCAAAAAAGCTTGTATCGCTTTGCCGGCCTACTGCTTCGCGCTGTTGCAAAACCTGCCGCAGGTGGACCAGGAGTTGTTCGCCAAACGCGTCGCCCTGATTCGCGACATCGAGACCAGCCCACGTGTCAAGTCATACCTGCTGGGATTGAGCCTGCTCAACCTGGTGGGCGACGAAATCCTGGCGATTGGGATCGACACGCTGGGCGATGAGATCAAAGACACCGGCGACGGGCTCCCCGACGCCGTTTCGGAGAATCAATGAGCGTTATTCCTACCCGTGATCGGGTCTCCCCCGATGCACTACCTACCACCCCGATGCGCCGCCCCGATTGGATCAAGGTGCGCGCGCCCTCCGGCGAGACATATGAATGGCTGCAAGGACTGATGCGCAGCAAGTCGCTGCACACCGTCTGCGAGGAAGCCATGTGCCCCAACCTGGGCGAATGCTGGGGCTCCGGCACGGCCACCTTCCTGATGCTGGGCGACGTGTGCACGCGCACCTGCCGTTTCTGCGACATCAAACATGGACGGCCTGCCATTATGGACTGGTTGGAACCGGAACGCGTGGCGCAGGCCGTCAAGTCGATGAACTTGAAGCACGCTGTGATCACGTCCGTCAACCGCGACGAGCGCCGCGACGGCGGCGCGCCCATCTTCGCTATGGTCATCCGTCGCATTCGTGAGATTCATGCGGGTTGCTCGGTGGAGGTGTTGATCCCCGATTTCAAGGGCAGTCTGGAGGCGCTGGACATCGTCATGACGGCGCGTCCCGAAATCCTGAATCACAACGTGGAGACGGTGCCGCGCCTGTTCAAGCAGGTGCAGCCGCAGGACAGTTATGACTGGGCGGCGGCTACGCTGTCCAACGCCAAAAAGCTTGCGCCCGAAGTGCTGACCAAGAGCGGAATCATGGTGGGGTTGGGCGAAACCCTGGACGAGGTGAAGGCGGTGATGCGCGACCAGCGCAGTTGGGGAGTGGACATCCTGACGGTGGGCCAGTACCTGCAGCCCAGCAAAAAGCACATGCCCATCGCGCGTTATTACACGCCGCAGGAGTTCAACGAAATCCGTGCGTACGGGTACAGCATCGGGTTTAAGTGGGTGGAGGCCAATCCGTTAGTGCGTTCGTCGTACCATGCGTACGAGCAGGTGCGTGCTTTGAGCAGCCTGCACCGTAAGCTGTACGGCGACGAGGCGATGAAAGCCTATCAGGCGCCCGGCGCGCAGCAGCCTAATTCTTGAATCTTTGCGGATGGACGTTCGTCCATCCGCTTTTTTTGGTGCGCCCAGCATGGGCGTTGACTAGAGGGTGAGAGACCGGCACGGTTCAAAAGAGTTCAAAAAGAGATCAGAGCACCTTTACAAATTATGCAATAGGCTGTAGTCGGGTACAAACGAAGTAGCCCCGACAGAGCGGGTAGGATGGTAGCTTGGCGGTAAAAATGACCTGCAAAGCCAGATTAGTCTGGCGGATAACCCAACAGAGTGAGCCAATCGTCGGTACCCAGATCGATTCCGGCGATTTCGTAGGGACTTTTGCCCTTTCTTGGCCCGCGCTCAAATTTGTGCATATTGAACCACAAAGTGAACAGGTTCAAGAATAATTGCCTGCTGGTCAAATGGGTACACTCACGGCGACGAACCAGGTAAGGGCGCAAAACGCTGTTAATGGTTTCGGCAGCGCAGCTGGTGCGGACGGTTCTTTCGAGCAGGCCCAAGAGTTTTTCAGCCAACACCTGGATTTGCGGATCGTCTTCGATCCAGGCTGCCAGCCAAAGTTGCGCTTCCAAAGTGGCTTTGCGGAAATTGGCATGTCCATTGCGCAGGGCATGCTCCAAGCGCCACAAGCGCGCCACGCTATCCTGAAAGTAAGCGGCTGAGGAGTGATCCTGGAAATGTTGTTGTGCCTGGGTCTGCCAATCGGCCAGGGGTTGGGCAATACCGTCCAGGAAAGTCAGCATTTCTGGGAGTTGCTTTTCCAGACGTTCGGCCAACTTTTGGATACGCGGATGGGAAAGTTGCTGGATGCCCTTCAGGCTTTCTTCGGCCAGCCACTGGTTGATGGCTCGCTGACGGATTTCGCCATTGCGCCAGTCGACCAACTCCACCGCATCCCATAGACACCCACCCCAGAAGGACAATCCGTTGATTTGTCTCACCAGATCGTCAAATTGTTCATTGAATTCGACCCATTTGGCAAAAACAGTGTCATCCCAGCCTTTGCGCAATTGTTTTTCAAGCTTTTCAGCCACTTTTAGCTTCTGAATGGCTTCCCGTTCGACATCTTTGATCACTTTGCGGGCATCTTCCAGCGGATGCCAGGCATCTTTCTGAATGGCGACATCCAACTTAGCGGTTTTGCAAGACGCGCCGTAAGGAATGCAGCCATCTTCGCTCAGACCTTTGATCTCCACGCGGCGATCTTGTGTAAACAATAAGACGCAACCCCAGGTCTCAGCATCCCGATCCGCAGTCGCGTACAGTCCGGTAATCACCAGGCTGTGTGGCTCGACCATCAGCAGGATCGGCGCTCGCCCAACAAACAGTTCATCTCTGGCCTGCACGACCGGCCCCATGACAGCATGATCGATCCCTTCCAATATCTCCCCAGCCCGTATTCCTGCCTCACGCGCCAGTGCGGACAGCGACGCTGGGGAGCGACCTTCATCAAAGGCAGCTTCCAGACAGACTTCTGCCGAACGATCCGAAACGCCTCCGGGGAACATCAGCGTCAAAGCCGTTCGCTTTATACGGTTGGGTGTCACCGTAATCGTCTGCTTGCCGTCTGAAGAAGCTGGCCCCTCGGCCTTGTTCGCTGTCAGCATCGGTAGGACGGGCGGCAACAGGGCCGCTTTTGTCCATTTCCCGATGGCATACAGCGTCGGGCGACTGACTTTCAGCATACCTGCCAACCAAGTAACAACGCCCCACCGTCGCCGCTCTTGGGGCAGGTTGAGCACCGCTCCTATAAAAAG
>JBJKRF010000162.1:0-30241 GCA_046704785.1 Anaerolineales bacterium
TTTGCCGCCAGCTTCCTCCAGACCCCACCTCGCGGTGATGCCCTTGCTCTTGGCTAATGGTTGGTGCAATCAACCTCCATAAGGGTCTTTCACCCTCTAGTCAACGCCCATGCTGGGCGCACAATGATAACCCGTCCCTGAAGAGACGGGTTATCTGGGTTCTTATGAGATTTTCCATAAATGTATGAGTGTGGGCGACATTCTTTGAGCGGGAAATGATTGCTCAGATAATGCCAATTTCTTTCCCCGCCTTCTTGATGACTCCCAACGCGTAAGCGATTTCATCCGTCTCGTGTGCTGCCGTCACAGTCGCGCGCAAACGCGACAGTCCCTCTGGCACCGCCGGCGAAATGACAGGCAGCATAAACAGATCGTGATCCTGGCAAGCCCTCGTCAATTTAAATGCGCGTTCGTCCGAGCCGCACAATACCGGCACAATAGCCGTTGTCGTTAGCATGGTATCGAAACCGGCCGATTTCAGACCGCTAATGAACTGGTCTGCGTTTTGGCGTAACTTCTTAACGCGCCAGGGCTCATCCACGATGACTTTGAAAGCCTCATTGGCCGCCGCAGCTTGCGCTGGCGGTAAGGCCGCCGAGAAGATGTAAGCCCGACCGGCATGGCGCAAAAAATCGACCAATTCCTTCTTCCCGGCCACATATCCGCCCACAGACGGAATCGTTTTGCTTAAAGTGCCCATCTTGATGTCGACCACGTCTTTTAAACCAAAATGCTGCTCGATGCCATGACCAGCCTCTCCCAACACGCCCAATGAATGAGCCTCATCCAGCATCAGATAAGCGCCGTACTTCTGACACAAATTTGCTACTTTTGGCAGATCGATCACATCCCCGTCCATGCTGAAAACGGCGTCCGCTACAACCAGTTTGGCAGCGCCATCTGGCACCTGCTGCAAACGAGACTCCAAATCGGACATATCGTTGTGTTTGAAGCGTCGGAATTCTGCGCCAGACATCAAACAACCGTCGACAATACTGGCATGGTTGAGCTTATCCGACAACACGTAATCACCGCGTCCCATCAGTGTGGAAATGACCGTTACATTGGTGATATAACCGGAAGAGAAGGTCACCGCCGCTTCGGCTCCCTTAAAATTCGCAATCGTCTCTTCCAATTCATCATGAACCGAGAGCGACCCGGCCAGGAAGCGGACGCCATGCGTGCCTGTTCCATATTTATCGATGGCCGCCTTGGCCGCTTCGTTAATCCGCGGATGCCCGATCAACCCCAAATAACTGTACGAAGCGTACATCCCCATCTCACGTCCCTTTACCAACACCCGCGCGCCTCCATGCAACTCTTCCACCGGCTGGTTGAAAAAATAAAGCCCCTGGTCAGCCGCGTCTTGCTTACGCTTATGGATCGCAGCCATGCGGCGCGTCACGCTATCGTCTTTGTGAAAATCCATGGAAAGCTCCTGTCCGACGACAAATTTGAGTAAGTTTAGCTTAGAGCAAAAAGCTTGTCAATTCGCACCGGCAGCATTTATGTGTACAATCAGGGGAATATGACCCAACTCTTAACCACCCCCTCTGAACATCCAAAACAGGAAAATATCAAGATTGCCGCCCAGGCCCTACGCGCCGGAAAACTGGTGGCCTTTCCCACCGAAACGGTCTACGGGCTGGGCGCGAATGCACTGGACGAAACAGCCGTGCGAGGCATCTTCAGCGCCAAAGGACGCCCATCTGCCGACCCGCTGATCGTCCATTTAACCGGTGTGGATCAATTGCCCCGTGTGGCGCATTCCGTTTCGCCAACCGCTCTCAGGCTGGCAGAGGCCTTCTGGCCGGGCCCGCTGACGCTCATCCTGTCCCGCCGCCCAGAAGTGGCACCCTCCGTCAGCGCCGGGCTGAATACGCTGGCCGTGCGCGTGCCGGCGCATCCGGTGGCGCTGGCGTTGTTGCGCGCCGCCGACGTGCCGGTCGCGGCTCCGTCGGCCAACCGTTTCGGGCACACCAGCCCCACCACCGCGCAACACGTCTTGGCCGACCTGGACGGACGCGTGGACGTGATCCTCGACGGCGGCGCTACACCCATCGGCGTGGAATCCACCGTGCTGGATGTATCCACCAACCCGCCGCGCATCCTGCGCCCCGGCGGGTTGACGCGTGAGCAGATCGAGTCCGTCATCGGGCCGGTGAGTTTTGGCCCGCAAAGCGAAACAGCCGAAGCGGGCCTGCCCTCGCCGGGGTTGCTCAAAGTCCATTACGCGCCGCGCGCCGAACTGGTCTTGTTTAACGGTGAAAATGCGCCCGCCGCGATGTTGGCCGCTTTGACGGAAATCAAGGCAACGGGGAGAACGGTCGGCGTGCTCGTGACGGACGAGGAGGCCCAGGCGTTCGAGTCTGCCGGTGCGAGGGTCTATTGCCTGGGCCCCGGCGCCGATTTATCCCACGTCGCGCGCCGCCTGTACGCGGGAATGCGCCACCTGGACACGCTGGAGGTGGATGTGATTCTGGCGCACGATTTTGGCGTTCAGGGGTTGGGGCTGGCCATCCGTGATCGTTTGACCAAGGCAGCCAGCCGTGTCACCGAGCCATAGGGGCGACCGCGGTGGTCGCCCCTATTCAAAGATAATTAATGTTGCCGTAGAGGTGGCATGGGAATGGGGATGGTGTAAGTCTCAGCGCCTACTCCAACACCGCCTTCACATGAGTTGGGCGGTACCGTGCACGGTGTGTTACTACCCTGGCATTCCGCGGCCCAGAACATATATCCCAGCATGCCCGCCGTGGTACCGGCGCCGTTGGGCACGACCGATTGAACGTAGGAACCGGTGCTATTCTCCAGGGAGGTGTTGAATGCGTTGCATTCCGGTAAAACTTTGTTACCCTGGACGAGGTAAAGGCTGCCCGTAAACTTGGCCGGTGCCAGTGGTGGGACGGGTGGGCTATATTGCGGCTTGCCATCGACATGCTCCTGCCAGTTTGACTCGGCATCGGAGGCGCTGTTCGGCTGCCGGCTGGGAACCATGGCATTGGCGTAATCCAGGACGGGATTGCTGGTGGTCAACCAATCGGTGGTTGCTTTAGTGGCGAGGTCAATCAGCCAACGGTCGCCAGCAGCCAGGTCGATGGTCAGACGAGCCGCAGGATTGCTCCCCGTGGCATCGTACGGCAACACCGAACGATACGCGTCGATAAAGGCCTGCAAACCGGCCAGGTTGGGGCTGCTGTTCTCCTCGTAATCGATTTCCACACCGACGCCATACTGCTGGGCCATGGCGGCTGCATTCAGGCCCAGCTGGGTGGGATTCGTCGCCAGGGCGGTATCCCAATCATTGACGAAGGTAATGCCGCCGATGGAGAACATGACGCGGATGCCGTGACTGGTGAAATAGTCGACGACAGCCTGATTCATGCCGATCGGCACACCATTGACGGTTCCCGAATCGTTGGTCTGGTTGAGCAGTTTGAGCGGGTTGACGAAACTCAATACCACCAGATTCACCGAGGGGGTACCGTCGCCCCGGTCGATCAGCCAGTGGTTCTTCTGGTCGAAATCCGTCATATCGCGGACGGTGCCCCACAGGCAGGCATCGTTGCTACAATGCCAGGCCCCATAGACGGAAATCGGCGTGGGCGGAATTGGGGTTGGCGTCGGCCCGGATTGGGTAGGCGTCGGCGTGGCCGGTTTTGCCTCAGGCGCCACCCGGGGTGTTGCAGCAATCACGCTGCTGGCCACGAACAGAACGAGGATCCATGCAAACAACTTTTTGAACATACTGCCTCCTGTTGAACTTGAATCGGTAAACCGGGGAATCCGGTTCACACCCAATTGAGAGCATACTCCTTGGCATATTGGAAGACGACTGTAGGCGTATGATGTTGTTCGCATACGCTGCTCGCGCAAACGGTTCCGTTAGGCTGAACAATTGAAATGAATGGCTGGCTTTATTATGACATGTCCCACTGATAATTCAACCAAATGAGTAGGTTTTGAGCAAGAAATGCAGTCTCTCGACTTTCAACCCCGATTTTTCAATGGACAACGACTATTCAGGAAGCGGGCTCGAACACCACAATAGGGATACGGCGCGCCGTCATTTTTTGGTATGTCAAATAAGGGGGATGCTGCTCAGTGGCGTATTGCCACAGGCGGGTGTATTCGGCATCCTGAGCCGTATGCGCATCGACACTGTACATTTTCCCTTCTACTTCAAGTTCAGCGCGCGGATTGGCTTGCAGGTTCAAGTACCAGGCCGCTTCGTTATCCTTGCCCCAATTGGAGGCGACAATAAAGAAATTCTCTCCATCGCGGAAATAGGCAATGGGCGTTACACGTGGCTGGCCAGACTTGCGCCCGACGGTATGCAGCAGGAGCACCGTCTGCGTGCCAAGCCGGCTGCCGATCCGTCCGCGACTGACGCGGATCAGGAAGGTGTTGAAGGCCATAAACCACTTGATCAAGAGGTCTTTCATCGTTCACACAACTTCCGCAATTCATCTTCCCCGATGACCTTTACACCCAACGACTGCGCTTTCTGCAGCTTCGAGCCCGGATTCTCGCCCAGTACCAGGTAACCGGTTTTCGCGCTGACCGAATCCGTCACTTTACCGCCGTGACTCTCGATGAATTCCTTGACGCCTTCGCGGGTAAAACCGGTCAGCGTGCCGGTTACGACGAAGGTCGAACCGACCAGCGGCCCGACTCCTTTCCCGGTCGTCTCGCCTTGCGCCACGGGCCAGACACCCGCCGCCTTGAGCTTGGACAGCACCGTCCGGTTGCGTTCGCGCCCGAACCAGTCCACGATGGATTCGGCGGTATTCGGGCCCACCCCTTCGATGGACTGTAACGCCTCAGCCGACGCCTGCGCCAGCGCGTCCAGGTCGCTGAAATGGGCAGCCAGGTCACCGGCGGCCACTTCGCCCACGCCGCGGATTCCGAGCGCCGCCAGCAGGCGGCTCAACGGCTGGTTGCGCGACCGGTCGATGGCGGCCAACAGGTTCTCGGCGATCTTGCCCGGCGGCTCGGATTTGGTCTTGCGGTCCTTTTTGGTGACGGCAGCCAGGATGTCCTCGCGCTGCAGGCGGTACAGATCGGCCACATCCTGGATTGCGCCGCTGTCGATCAGCTTTTCGACGATCTTGTAGCCCAGTCCGTTGATGTCCATTGCGCCCTTGGACACGAAGTGCTCGATGTTGCGCAGCAACTGCGCCGGGCAGGCTGCGTTGACGCAGTACCAGGCCACCTCGCCCGCCAGGTGCTCCACCGGCTGGCCGCAGGCCGGGCACAGGCGGGGCGGCACATAAACCCGCTCCGCCCCGCTGCGAATGTCCGTTACCGGGCCGATCACGTAGGGAATGACCTCGCCGGCGCGTTTGACCAGCACGCGGTCGCCAACGCGGATGTCCTTCTCGGCAATGTAATCGAAGTTGTGCAGGGTGGCGTTCCGCACGATCGCGCCGTTGATCTCCACCGCTTCCAACGTGGCCTTGGGCGTCAGCACACCGGTGCGCCCCACTTCCACCTCGATTCCGGTCAGTTGCGTAGTCACTTCGCGGGCCGGGAACTTGAAGGCAATCGCCCCGCGCGGGTCTTTGCCGACGAAACCCAGCGACTCGCTCAAGCGCAAATCGTCGATCTTGATAACCATGCCGTCGGCCTCGTAGGGCAGCTCGTCGCGGCGCTGGTCCCAGGTTTGGGTGAAGGCAATCGCCGAGTCGATGTCGTCGAAACGGCGCGCCACGTCCGTGACCGGGAATCCCAACTTCTTGAGATAAGCCAACAGTTCCCATTGGGAGCTGGGTGTCTGCCCGCCTGCGGCGTAGACGATCTGGTACACCAACAACGTCAACGGGCGTTGGGCGGTCAGGTTCGGATCGAGCTGGCGCAGCGACCCGGCAGCCGTGTTGCGCGGGTTGAGATAGGTCTTTTCACCCGTCTCGCTCAAGCGCCGGTTGAGCGCCTCGAAATCCTGGCTGCGGATGAAGACCTCGCCGCGCACAACCAGGGTTGGGGGAATCGACAGGGCGGTCGCACCGGAAAGGGGAATTCGAAGCGGAATCGCCCGCACCGTGCGCAAGTTCGCCGTAATATCTTCGCCGACCTCCCCATCGCCGCGCGTCGCCCCCTGGACGAAGAGCCCGTCGCGATAGTGCAGTACCACACTCAAGCCATCGATCTTCGGCTCGACGACGAACTGCGCCGTTTCGACGCGCTCGTCCAGCTTGCGGATACGTTCGTACCAGGCCCGGGCCTCCTCCGCGCCGAAAGCGTTCGCCAGGCTCAGGATGGGTTGCGGATGGCGCACCTTTTCGAACTTCTCGCTGACGGCTGCCCCGGCGCGCTGGCTGGGCGAATCGGGCGTGACCCAGTCTGGATGCTCGGCCTCGATGGCCTGGAACTCCCGCCACAGCCTGTCATATTCCACATCGCTGATAATGGGCGCGTCCAGCACATGGTAGCGATATAAGTGTTCGCTGATTTCCTGCTTGAGTTGGTCGTAGCGAGTGCGTGTGTCCATAACACGATTATATTCCATGCCCCTGTATTTTTGAGCCACCCATTTGGTGGTAGACTCGGCGCCATGCGCAAATGCGCCCTCTCTCTGGTTTTTCTGCTTCTTTTCCTGACGGCCTGCGTCCGGCCGGCCAGCACACCCCCGGCCCCGACCGACATCATTCCCTCTTTTGCCAACCTGTCCGTGACGATCACGCCACCGCCCGCGCCGGATGTCCAGACCAGCACCCCTACAGCAGGCGTCGCGTCCGCCACCAGCACGCCGCAAGCCTGCCGGGCTGCCGACTTCAGCACCAGCGCCGATTCGAACGACACCGGGTCAGGCCTCGCCCTGGGGTTGACGCTGTTGAACGTCAGCCCGTTGCCCTGCCAGTTGACCGGTTCCCCCAATCTGACCTTGCTGGACGCTGCCGGTCATGCCCTGAACGTGCAAAGCAAACCGCAGACTCCCCAAGACGCCATGCCCCAACCAACCGCATCGTTTTATAGCATTGCACCGGGGAACACGGTCATCGTGACGGCTTTGTGGAGCAATGCCTGCCAGCCGTTTAGCGGGAACAGCCTAAAATTACGACTCACCCTGCCAGACGGCGAACACCTGGATGCGCAAGCCGCGCTGGATGCGCCACCGGCCTGCACCGACAAGAGCCAAGCATCCCTATTGGAGATTTATCCGTACACCTACCCGCCCTGAATCGGGCAGAGCCATTCTCAGGCCCCATTCAACCTTAACAATTATGCAATTTGTCTAGAACTGTTTCATTTGCGCCCACATTATTGTTGACAGCGAATAAATTGGCACTACAATACTTATAGGTCAACTGGTCTTACCCAATTACAACGCGACATAACAAGGCCCTTTGGGCTTCCCCTCATAAGGGAATAGAGATGCGAATGTCTGTGGCGCTCGCGCCACACAAAGCCACTGCATCATGTTGATTTTCAAAGAGCCAGTAACAGTTCCCCTAATCACTTGGTTTTTTCCCCGTGGTAAGGGGTGTTTTCGATGGAAGCGAAGCACCCCCTATCAAACCAAAATTCACGCCTGGAGGACAAAATGATAATCGACCGCAGTAATGTTATTACCGTTCTTATCGCAGACGACCATCCCTTGGCTCGTGCAGGCATACGAACCTTGCTCAACCAGGCCCCAGATATAAGGATCATCGGAGAAGCCGAAGAGGGGAATGAAATCAAACGGAAGGTAGCAGCTTTACGACCTACGGTGCTCTTGTTAGATTTACAAATGCCAAATTTATCGCCGGCCGAACTCGAAAAGTGGGTACGCATGAATTATCCAGAAATTATTACCCTGGTGTTAACGGGCCACGACCGCCGGGAGTACTTGTCACGGATGATGCTGACAAACATGATGGATGCCGGCGTTTCGGGGTACCTGGAAAAAAGTTTAAGAAGTGAGCAATTGATCGCATGTATCCGCCGGGCTGCGCGAGGTGACTTACTCTTTACGGAAGATCAAATCGAAAGAGCGCGTCGTTGGCGAGAGGATATTTCCTGGTAGGCGCAACCCTACGCCACTAAAGACCGAGTTTCCGGAGTGATCTTAAGATCGCCCCGGAAATTTTATTTTGGATTCCTTGATAAGCTTCTCCTTTCTTGTGAAAACCCTCATCAATTGCATTGCGCGATTTGAACTTGACATTTAGAAATTATGTTCTATAATACTAGAAAAACAGAACGTATTTTCTAAACGGTTCAGTATGTTATGTAAGGAGGACCTCATGAATCACGCAATTCGTTCCAGACCACTCAACATCAACGTTCCGAAATTGTGGCGTGGATTGATCAGCAATCGTAACAGGGCTTTCAGCTTTATGATCGTCGGTGCTCTACTGGCCTTTGAGATTTTCAACTACAGCACAACTGAATTTGCCCTCAACGATGTACTCGGCAATCTGACGTTTCTGGGCATCAAATGGGCCACCATTCTAGCCATCGCCTTTTGCGGCATCGACTTCGCCGGTATCGCCCGTATTTTCACACCGGAACAGGGCATGGATGAACCCGCCGAGGTCTGGTACCTGTTTGGGGCCTGGGTGTTGGCCGCCGCCATGAACGCCACGCTCACCTGGTGGGGCGTCTCCGTCGCCATCGTTGACCATACCAGCCAGGGCAGCGCCGTACTCGGTAACGGAACCATCCGCACCGTCGTACCAATCTTCGTGGCCGTCATGGTCTGGGTCATTCGTATTCTAGTGATCGGAACGTTTTCGGTCGCCGCCGACAAAATGTTCAACGGTGCAGATGCGCGCCCACGTCGCTCGTTGGTAAGCACAACCAACAATCGCCCGGCTCGCCCCGTGGCTTCAAACGGCGTGACAGGCAACGGCCGCCCGATTTTGGCCCCTGCTTCCAGCTTCCGGGCTGCACCCAAACCGGCTCCACGCCCTGAAGCGTCATCCTACAACCGCGGCGAACCAACCTACCACAATTTGATGAGCGCCCGCAGTTCAGAATACGACGAACGCGGTTAATCTCCATCGTACAAGCGCCTCGTCGCGCAATCGACAATTGAACATCCCACGCGCCCGGAATCCCGGCGCAAGTGTGATGAGCGTACCTGTAAACGAATCGGACCTATGACCCCTCCACGCTCTGAGCCTCCTTCCAGCAAGAGCAGACAGACAGTCGAAGGAAACGGCTGTCTGTCTGGTTTTTTCCTGCCACCATTGGCTGCCTTATTGGTCAGCGTCTTACTGGTGATCGTGACCTATAATTTGAGTAATTTCCCTTCTGATTCTTCTGCGCAAGCGGCTGCCGGGCAGACGAATTTCCAGGCTACCATCGCCCCTTTGTTCACACCCGAGGTTCAATTTTGGGGGGCGCAAATCGTACGTTGGGCTTCCAGCCACGACCTGGACCCTAATCTGGCTGCAACGGTGATGCAGATCGAATCCTGTGGCAATCCGGATGCGCGCTCGAACGCCGGTGCAACCGGTTTGTTCCAGGTGATGCCCGATCATTTTTTCCCCAACGAAGACGCCTATGATCCAAACACCAACGCCTCGCGCGGATTGGACTACCTTCAGCACGCTTTGCAAAGCGCTGCTGGAAATACGCGTCTGGCCTTAGCCGGGTACAATGGGGGAATCGCTGTCATTGGGCGCGCAGAATTGACCTGGCCCGCAGAGACTCTACGATATGCTTACTGGGGTTCCGGAATCTATACCGATGCGGCGCAAAACGCTGCACGCTCTGCCCGCCTGGACGAGTGGCTGGCGGCAGGGGGTGCCAGCCTCTGCCAGAAGGCGCACCAACGTTTGGGAATCTCCCCCTGACAATTGTTAAAAGTTAACCTCCACTACGAGAAATTTCAAAGGATCTTCTCTTTTCCCATTAATGACGGGAGTACCAAGCTAACCCAACAGTGGCAAATAGACGGCAAATGTCGTCCCCTGCCCTTCCTGTGAATCGGCTTCGATGCGCCCACCGTGGTGATCGACGATCCAATAGGCAATTGAAAGCCCAAGCCCGAATCCCCCCGATTTGGTGGAGCGCGTCCGCGATTTTTCGCCGCGGTAGAAACGATCGAAGATGTGCGGCAGGTCTTTGCTGGGAATTCCTGGTCCGGTGTCGCGCACAACGACACGCGCCATTTCGTCCGACTTGGACAGGCTCAGGTATACGTCGCCACCCATCGGCGTATATTGAATCGCATTGGAGATCAGGTTGATGAAGACCTGCTTCAGACGATCACGATCTCCCTGGACGCGCACCTGGTCGATGTCTGTCAGTTTGAGATGGACTTTTTCTCCGGCCAGGACGCCCATTTCCTGGAAAAGGTCGGTGATAAGCACATCCAGTTGGACCGACGCCAGATTCAAGGGGAGCTTGCCCGATTCAGCTTGCGCCAAGAGCAGCAGGTCGCCAACAAGACGGGTCAACCGGTCGGCTTCGGCAACGATTGAGTCCAAGGATTCGTTATCGGGGCCAAACTTGCGCACGAGGTCCACGCTGCCTTTGATAACGGTCAAGGGAGTGCGCAGTTCATGTGATACGTCTGCAAGAAAACGTTGTTGCGACAGAAACAGGGTTTCGAGCCGGCCAAGCGTGCGATTGAACGAACGGATAAGCGTGCCAATTTCGTCACTGGGCGGGCCATTGTATGGAATACGGCGCGAAAGGTCATCTGCCCGGACGATCTGTTCAGCAGTCTCTGTGACGTTTTCGAGCGGCGCCAGAGCCTGCCCGGTAAAAATCCAGGTCGTCAATCCGGCCACTGCCATAGAGACAAGCGTCAAAACGCCCAACACATTCAACAAATCCTGGCGAATACTGTCGATCAGAACCAGATTCGTGGCGGCCTGCAAGACTCCCATAGGGCGCGAGCCAACGTTCAGCGGCACGGTGAGCACGCGCATGTGCTCATTCTCAACAGTGACCTCATGAATGATAGAGAGACTCGCATTCACCGCCAACGGATCGAGCGCCTGATGCAAATCGCGAATGCCGGGGGAGATGGTTTGAAGTTGGCCGTTGCGATCCCAATATTGGAAATAGACGTTGGCCGTCAACTGCATGGAGGCCGGGATGGGAAAGCTCACTCCCCCGGTCGAATTGATTTTTGCGACTCGGATCATTCCCTGCGCCGCCTGCCGTAAGGAATGGTCAACCTGGTTGAGCAGCAGCGCACTGACCGAAAAATAGATCAGTACACCAAAAATCAACAGAATGCCGCCAAGCGACATCGAATATAAAAGGGTCAGGCGGGCGCGTAATGACATAAGCGGTTCCGAGGCATTATACCCTTCACGGTCATGAAGCGCTTTTTTACTTTTCGGGAGCGCAACGAAAACCAACAGGGGAGGCTGGGTGGATTTAAAGCGCCCAGCCTCCCCTGTTTTCTTTTACCAAAAATGACAGTGATCCGCGAAAAACAACGTAGCAATCCGGTCTCAGGGCATCTCCCGGAGCACGTAGCCTACACCACGGACGGTGTGGATCAGGCGCGCCAGGCTATCATCCTCCAGCTTCTGGCGCAAGTAACGGATGTAGACTTCCAAAACGTTGCTCTCGCCGCCGAAGTCGTAGCCCCACACGCGATCAAAAATCACTTCACGCGTAAGCACCTGCCGGGGATGCCGCATAAACAACTCCAGCAACTCATACTCTTTTGCAGTCAACTGGATCAGTTTCGTGCCGCGCGTCGCCTCGCGTGAGCCGGTATCCAAGGTCAGGTCAGCAAACTTCAATACCTGAATCCGTTCTGGCTGCGTCCGGCGTAAAAGCGCACGGATGCGCGCCAGCAATTCGTCCAGGTTGAACGGCTTGACCATGTAATCGTCAGCCCCGGCATCCAGGCCCTGCACGCGGTCTTGGATCGTATCCTTGGCAGTCAACATCAAAATGGGCAAATTTCCACCCATCCGCAAGCGGTGACAGACCTCCAGCCCATCCATGCCGGGCAACATCCAGTCCAACACCACTAGGTCGGGATTACGGTCACGAGCCAGGTTCAGGCCCATGCGACCATCAGTCGCCACATCTACAACGTAGCCCTCATACGCAAGTCCACGCTGCAAAAGTTTCAGAATTGCCTGGTCGTCTTCGATGATTAAAATTCGCTCGTTCATGACATACTCCCAATGAAATTATACCCAACTCTGGTAGAATGTCACGCGTGAATACCCGTTCCCTCAGAATCCCGGCTCGCAAACGAGCCTTCGACTTGCTGGCGACTGCCTTGGGATTGGTCCCGCTTGCGCCCGTGATGGGGATTCTGGCCCTGCTCGTGCGCATCTATCACGGCAGGCCCACCCTCTTCCGCCAACAACGGCCCGGGTATCAGGGACGGCCGTTTTTTATCTACAAATTCCGTTCGATGACAGACACCCGCGACGAAAACGGAAACCTGCTGCCCGACTCCCAGCGGCTGACTCCCCTGGGCCGTTTTCTGCGCTCGACGAGTCTCGACGAACTTCCCGAGTTGTTCAACGTCCTGCGCGGCGAGATGAGTCTGGTGGGGCCGCGCCCGTTGCTGATGCAATATCTGGCGCGCTATACCCCCGAACAAGCCCGCCGTCACGACGTGTTACCCGGCATTACGGGCTGGGCGCAGGTCAACGGGCGCAACGCCATCAACTGGGACGATAAATTCAAGCTCGACGTCTGGTACGTCGAGCACTGGTCTTTCCGCCTGGACCTCAAGATCCTGGCGCTGACGCTTTGGAAGGTAATCAAGCGCGAAGGCATCAGCCAGGCCGGTCAGGCAACCATGGAAGAGTTCATGGGGGGCACACGGCCCAGAGATTCGTAATATCGTCCATCCAATGATATACTCTGCGCGGTCAGTGTTCGTTCTCCTTTTCCCCTAATTCCACAAAACGTCCAAAGAACTGAATTAGGCTATTCACTACGGAACATCTTAATACTATGGAAACATCCCTTACCAAAACGTCCAGAACGGATCGTGTTCTACCGCCCAAGGCGCCCGGCCTGCCGTTGCTTGGCAGTGCCCGCGAAATGCTGTCCGATCCACTCGAATTTTTTGTCCAGAACTACCTGAAGCTGGGCCCGGTCTTCCGGGTGCAGGCCTTCAACCGTCACATGACCGTGCTGGCTGGCCCGGAAGTCAATACGTTTTTCGTTCGCGAGGCCGACAAGCTATTGGGCAGCAATGACCTGTTCGGCGGCATCGCACAGGAAACCAACACAGGCGTCAACCTGGCCGCCATGGACGGGGAACGGCACAAATGGTGGCGCAGGATCATGCGACCGGGTTACTCCCGCGAAGCCTTCCTGTGCCAGATTCCCAGCGTAGTCGCAACCATCCGGGCGACAACCCAGAACTGGCAAATTGGCGAGCCCTTTGCAGTCGTCCCCCAATTCCGGCGCCTGATCACGCGCGAGTTGGGCCCCGCCATTGTACAAGCCGAATCGGGGCAATATTTCGACGACATCTGGCACTTCTTCAACATCATGATGCAAGTGCTGGCAATGAAAACACGCCCCCGCCTGCTGCTTTACACGCCGGCTTATCGACGCGCCAAAATGCGCGCCTTCGACTTCGCCCGTCAAACGCTCGACTGGCACCGCGCCACGCCGCTGACCGAGCGGTACTCCGACCTGCTCGACGACATGATGGCCGCACAAGACATCGATGGGCAAAAGGTGAGCCAGGACGATCTGTTGGCGGCAGCCCTGGGGCCGTTCTTCGCCGGCCTGGACACCGTGGCAAACACCTCCAGCTTTATGCTCTACAGCCTGCTCAAATATCCGCAAGTGCTCCAACGCGTACAGGCCGAAGTCGACGAATATCTAACGTCCGACTCGCCCGACCCCGCCGTCTTCAAACAAATGCCGGCCCTGCACGCAACCGCCTTGGAAACGCTGCGCCGTTATCCGGTTGCTTACACCCTTCCGCGCGTGGTGCTTGAACCCTTCGAGTTTGGCGGGTATCGCTTCGAGCAGGGAGAGACCGTCTACATCGCCACAACCCTGACTCATTTCCTGCCGGCGTATTTCCCGGAACCCTACCGCTTCGACATCGACCGGCACCTGCCGCCTCGTGAGGAACACAAACAACCCGGGAAGTTCGCTCCGTACGGACTGGGCGCGCATACCTGCCTGGGTGCAGGAACCGCCGAAATCCAGATCATGCTTACGCTGGGAACCATCCTGCGCACCGTTCGCCTGGAACTGGAGCCAGCCGACTACGAACTCAAGTACGTGTACACACCGCTGCCTTGCCCCGAGCCGCGCTTCCGCGTGAAAGTCGTCGAGCGGCGGGCCTAAACGTCTTGACATCCTCTCAGCGCCGGATATAATCCCCCGTAGATTGAACGACCGACCCGGAGACAAGTACCTGCGTCCCCTTCCAGAGAGCCGCCGGACGGTGCGAGGCGGCAGGCAAAGCAGCGAATTCCCCTCCGGTGGCCCCCATCAGGCCGGTCGCTCTCGTAGAGGGCCCATTGTGGATTGGTCAAAGCCAGGCCGCAAAAGCCATAAGAGAGCCGGGCATGCCCGTTACAGCATCCCCCGAGATCACCCCACAAGGTGATGAAAGCAGGTGGTACCACGAGACGCCCCTCGTCCTGCAATGGACCGGGGCGTATTTTATTCTTTACAAACACCTGAAATAGCACTGGAGGTGCTTCATGCTCGACATCAATCTCATCCGCGAAAACCCCGACCTCGTGCGCAAGTCCCTCACAGAACGCCAGGACGATCCGGCGCCGGTGGACACCATCTTGCAACTGGACGAAAAACGCCGAAACCTGATCACCGAGGTGGAAACGCGCAAGGCCGAGCGCAACACCGTTTCCAAGGAGATCGGCAAGATGAAAGACGCCGCCGCTCGCCAGGCCAAAATCGAATCCATGCGCACACTCGGAGATGAGATTGCAGCACTCGACAAGGAACTGGCCGAGGCAGAGTCGGAACTGAACGCCCTGGTCGCTGCCTTGCCCAACATCCCCGACCCGCGCACGCCGTACGGCAAGGATGACAGTGAGAATGTCGTGCTTCAGACCATTGGCGAGCCAAAACACTTCGACTTCGAGCCCAAACCGCATTGGGAGCTTGGTCCCGCGCTGGGCATTATCGACTTCGAACGCGGCGCCAAACTGACCGGCTCCCGCTTCTACGTCTTAAGCGGCCCCGGCGCCCGCCTGCAACGCGCACTCATCGCCTGGATGCTCGACCTGCACACGAGCAGCGAACAAGGCTATCGCGAACAATACCTGCCTTTCATGGTCAAGACCGCCACCATCTTTGGCGCGGGCCAGCTACCCAAGTTCGCCGACAACTTGTATAAAGACTATGAGGAAGACTATTACCTGGTGCCCACTGCCGAAGTTCCGCTCACCGGCCTGCACCGGGACGAAATCCTCGACGAAGCCAATCTGCCGCTGCTCTACACGGCCTACACCCCCTGCTTTCGCCGCGAAAAAATGAGCGCCGGGCGCGACGTGCGCGGCATCAAACGCGGCCACCAGTTCGACAAAGTCGAGATGTACATTTACTGCAAACCGGAAGACTCGGAAGCCATGCACCAGAAGATGCTCAAAGACGCCGAAGCCACCTGCGCCGGGCTTGGATTGACCTATCGCATCAAGCGGCTCTGCACCGGCGACCTTGGTTTCGGCGCATCGATGACCTACGACCTGGAAGTGTGGGCACCGGGCTGCGCCGAATGGCTGGAGGTCTCGTCGGTTTCGAGTGACACCGACTTTCAGTCGCGGCGCGCCAACATCAAATATCGCCCGTCGGACGGCAGCAAAGTACGCCTGTTACATACCCTGAACGGATCGGGACTCGGACTTCCCCGCACCCTGATCGCCGTTATGGAAAACTACCAACAGGCCGACGGCTCCATCGTCGTGCCCGAGGCGCTGCGACCCTGGATGGGTGGCATCGAGGTCATCGGGCCGTAACGGCCAACAGCATACCACGGGAAACTCCAAAGGATCAGGAAATCGATGGGTCGGTGTAAGGCACTTTGCGCTATAATCAAAGACAAGAAAGTGAGGTGCCTATGGCTGAGAAAACCGCTCGTCGCAAACCGTTCGAAGGCAAAGTCCCGGAGGAAGCGTGGGAGCATGCCAAAGCTGCACGCCAGGAAATGCGTGAGAGCATCAAATCCTTGCTTCCGCCGGAATTCGTCGAACATCGCCGCCAGGCCCGCAAAGAAATGTTACTCGCCTGGCGTGGCGTGCTCGACGCGGCCATTGAACACATCGATGAAAAATGCCAGAAGAAAGCCTGATTGGTTTCCATTCAATTGACCTGAAAAGCCAAAAAGGACAGGTTGACAACCTGTCCTTTTTGATTCGTCTCAATGCCCCCGCGCCAAAAACAACGTCCAGAACAAAACCAACAGGGAGGCGACCAACAGCACATTTCCAAGGTTGGCATTGCCCGCGTTGGACAGGAAAATGCCGCCCAATAACAACGCAGCGAAGATCACACTCCCCGTCAGACGGTTGACCGCCTTCTCGAGGCCGGCAATGCGTCGCTCGACGGGCGGAGACTGCAACGTCAGGCCGCCGCGCTCGATGCTGGTCAACACGCGGCTGGCCTGGGACGGCAGCGCCATCAACACTTTGACCAGTTCGCCCACTTCATCGAGGATCACATCCAGGCCGTTACCGGCCTCGTCCGTCACCAGCTTGCGCGCATACGGTTCGAGTTGTCCCCAAAGATTGAAATCCTGATCCAGGCCGGTACACATTCCTGATAGAATCGCCACAGTGCGCACGAGCGCCAGCAAATTATTCGGCACCTGAAAAGGCATCTCCAGCATCACGTTGCGGATTCGGTGCCCGATGTCACGCACTTCGTCGGGCCGCACAGAGCGCAACTCGCTCATCGACATGCCCCAGAAACGGTTGAACACCATCTCGGAGGCATCCTGAATGGCGCGCGTATCGGCGCTCGGCAGCAGAAACCCCAACGTTTTGTAAGATTTGATCAAACGTTCGGCGTCGCGGGTGCCCACGGCAATGACCACTTCACGCAGACCGGCGCGCAAATCTTCGGGTACACGACCGACCATGCCGAAGTCGACGAACGTCAACTGCCAGTTCGACGAGCCGTCCACCGTCTTTGGGCGGGGCGTCACAAACAGGTTGCCCGGATGTGGATCGGCATGAAAAAAGCCATCTTCAAAGATCTGTTGCAGGTAGGTGGTCAGCAGTTTGCGCGCGACCGCGCCGCGTTCGATGCCGGCAGCGGTAATGGCCTCGTAATCGGTAATCTTGATGGCGTATACATCTTCCAAGACCAGGACATGCCGGGTGGAAAGGCTTCTGACCACACGCGGCACATGGACATCGGGGTCCTCGCGGAAGTTGTCGAAAAACGTCTCGGCGTTTTGCGCCTCGCGCACGTAATCGATCTCTTCGTTCACCGTCAATGAAAATTCATGAAATAAGGCGGGCGTGTCGGCGTGTTCACGAATTGGCCCATAGTGCATCAACCAGCCCGCCACGATCTCCAGCGCCGACAGATCGATTGCCACCACCTGCTCAATGGCAGGCCGCTGGATTTTGATGACGACTTCCCGAAAGAGCGCGGCCTCGGGCGTATCGCTGCGTAGTCGCGCCCGATGGACCTGTCCAAGCGAGGCCGCTGCCAGTGGAGTCTCGTCCAGCCACTCGAACTTGTCGAACAGCGAGCCGCCCATTTCTTGTTCGGCCAGCGCCCGAATGGCCGGGAATGGTTCTGCAGGCACTTCGTCCTGCAAATTGGCAAGTTCGTCGGTGATTTCAGGGGGCAACACGTCCAAACGTGAGGACAGGAACTGCCCCACCTTGATCATGACGCCGCCCATCCGAATAGCCAATGCTCGGAAGCGGACTGCCGCCCCGCGAAAACGCCTGGCCCGCGTACGACGCGTCCAAACGCGCAAGCCCAGACGAGGCAGAACAATTTCCCAAAGGATAAAACTTCCAATGACCCCCACGAAGAAGAACAAGATACGCCAATAACGGTCACGCAACTGCGACGGATTCATCCAGCCTCCGAAGAATTCAAGACGAAAACGATTGTATCACCCAGCCACACCCCACAAATCCGCTTCATCCGGCTGATTCCAGGGAGCTATTTGAGGATCACTCAGCCAACATCCAGGCCGGTTGCCTGGGTCAAAATGCGGTGAATGAGAAGGAGAGGAATGATCAGAATAAAGTGCAGCACAACACTGACCAGCAACACCAGGGCGGTGCCACGCATGAACTGGTTAAGCGGCGGAGCCACGTTTGCCAGCATCCAGGGCCCGGCGCCAGCCAGCACAGCCAGCCCGATCAAAATCCCGGCTGCCACGCCCAGCGGCAACCAGGCATGCCGGTCTGACTCGGAAGGCATCATCGTACTGCTAATCACGAAGGTCAGGTAAATCCACAGGCCAAAATCGGGCAGACCGGGCAGCGCCTGCAGCCCCATGAAGAACAACGACCACTCGCCGGTACGTAAAGTATCCCACAGAACCACAAGGTGCAGACGCGACACCGAAGCATAAGCAACGAAGAGCGCACCCACGATCAACGGCGCGGCGCCTACCAGTGAATCGCGCAGGATATCCGATGTCTCCGTCTCGACGTAGCCCAGTTGCAGGCGTCCGTCTGGCAACGGCTGCGGGATCAGCGAAAAGCCGCCCGTGTGCACGCCCAGCAACCGTGCCATCACAAAATGGCTGGATTCGTGCAAAAAAACGCCCGGAAAGAACAACAAAGAAAAGCTCCCCATCGCGACACCCGGGCTGCGCGTGACGATCAGGACAATGGCTTGAATTTCGCGATGAAGGGCGCGCTGAAGAAAAAGGAGTGGCACCAAGGTTAATAACAGCCACCCCAGGCCGTCCAGCGAAGACCACACGGTTTACATCACCGGCGCAGCAGGAGTCTCATCCTTGCCGGTGAGCTTAAGCCACAGCGCCCCACCGGCTGCGCCAAACGCGCCTGTCAACACGACGTTCAGGGCGCCAACGCAAAACGCGAAGAAAATCTGTCCAACCCAGATTGTCGTCGGATCGATTTGGCCCATTCCAAACAAACGGCCAGGATTGAACTGTGGATTCTGAAAAACGACTGCGTTGATAATTGCCGCAGCGATCTGAGCGATGATGGCGATTCCACCTGCGATCGCACCGGCCACCGCTCCGCGTTTGGCGGCATCCGGACTGGCTGCCGGATGGTCGAAAACGCCCGTCAGATACCCTGCGCCCAGCCCGGTGAACAGCGGCAGGCACAAGGCACACAGTGGGCTGACAGTTGCCGATGCCAACAAAACCAAAATAAACATCACAGCCCCAACGATCAAACCTGCTTTTATCATTTCGTCTCCTGATAGGGTTGTTCAAGAATGTCTGTGAGGTGTCGCTTTGGACCCCTGCTAACGCCTCACGGCTGCCTGAACAATGGATACGAACTCATCGGCCTTCAGGCTGGCCCCGCCGACGAGCGCCCCGTCAATATCGGGTTGCGCAAAGAACTCCGCTGCATTCGCTGCTTTGACGGAACCCCCATACAAGACACGAATGGCCTGAGACACATCGCCGCCGAACAGCTCTTTCAGCGCCGGACGGATTACATCGCGATGCACCGACTCTGCATTTTCACCCGACGAAGCTTTGCCGGTGCCGATCGCCCATATTGGCTCATACGCCACAACCAGCTTCGCTGCAAAGGCCGGGTCGACGCCTTTCAGCCCTGCCAGCACCTGGCGACGTACGACTTCTTGTGTGAGCCCGGCCTCGTTTTCAGAGAGCGTCTCGCCAACACATACGATGGGCACCAGTGCATGTTTCTGCGCCGCCAACACCTTCTTGTTGACCATTTCATCCGTCTCAGCGAAGTAAGCCCGCCGCTCAGAATGGCCGAGGATGACATAAACGCAAAATTCCTTGACCATGGCCGGCGCAACCTCACCGGTGAAAGCCCCCGACTCCTCCCAGTACATATTCTGCGCACCAAGCCCAATGTCAGTGCCGCTCAACAAATTGGCAATCGAGAGCAATGATATGAACGGCGGACACAACACTTTTTCCACATCCCGCACTTGCCTCAATTCAGTTCCCATCACGGAGACAAGTTCCCGCGCCTCCGCAACGGTCTTATTCATCTTCCAGTTTCCAGCAACCAATGGTTTTCTCATGAGAGCTCCTGTTCGATTCGCTTATTTCGCCATAAGGCGGTTGGCTTGCCCGGCAATCCTTCCTGCGCCGCTGATTTTAACATACGAGTACCGCAACTTCCTTAAGTTGTAGGGTTACGTTCTGGACTTCTTTCCCGAAAAACAGGCCTTACGCTCTCCACTTTCATAAAGTTGCGGCACGAGCGTCCAAACGAACGAAAAATGGGGGAATCCACAAATCCACTTCGCTCCGCCAATTTTCAGAGAATAAAAAATGCAAGGTGGAAATGGCAGAAAAGACACCATTGCACCTTGCATTTGGAGGGCACCAAAACGAGATTGGCTCGTTCTACTTATCTTGAAGCGCCGCGACTCCGGGCAGGGTCAGCCCTTCAAGCATCTCCAATGAGGCCCCACCGCCGGTCGAAATGTGCGTGATCTTCTCTGCCAACCCGGATTGTCGTACCGCCGCGACAGATTCTCCGCCGCCGATGATGCTAGTCGCGCTGGAATCAGCTACAGCCTTGGCAATGCCGAATGTGCCTTTGGCAAATTCCGGAAATTCGAACACACCCATAGGGCCATTCCAGACGACCGTCTTGGCGTCCTTGATGACTTTGGAGTAGTTCTCCATGGTTTCCGGGCCAATGTCGAGGATGCGCCAACTGTCCGAGACGGCCCCGGTCGACATAACTTTGTGGTCCGCAGCCGCATCGAACTTGTCCGCCAGCACCACATCTACGGGGAGGCGCAACTTGGTCCCGGCAGATTGCAGGATTTCCTTGGCAATATCCAGCGCCTGGTCCTCGACCAGCGAGTCTCCCACCGGATAGCCTTGCGCTTTGAAGAAGGTATTGGCCATGCCGCCGCCGATCAGAATCGTATCAGCCTTGGTCAACAAGTTCTTGATGACGCCGATCTTGTCACTGATCTTGGCCCCGCCCAGGATGGCAACGAACGGTTTCGCCGGGTCCGCCACGGCGGCGCCCAGATAACGGATTTCTTTTTCCATCAGGAAACCGGCAACCGCCGGCAGGAATTTCGCCACACCTTCTGTAGAAGCGTGGGCGCGGTGTGCCGAACCAAAGGCGTCGTTCACGTAAACGTCAGCCAATGCAGCCATCTGCTCGGCCATCTTGGGATTGTTCTTTTCCTCTTCCGGGTGGAAGCGGGTGTTTTCGAGCAGAAGCAGGTCACCGGGTTTGAGCGCTTCCGCCGCCGCCTGCGCTTTGGGGCCAATGCAATCTTCGGCAAAAGCCACCGGTTTCTTAATCATGGCGCTCAGGTACTCAGCCACCGGCTTGAGCGAATATTTCGGATCTGGCCCCTCTTTAGGACGCCCCAGGTGCGAGCACAAAATCACAGCGGCGCCGTTTTCGAGCAAGTAATCAATCGTCGGCTGGGCAGCACGGATACGGGTATCATCGCCAACTTTGCCGTCCTTGATGGGCACGTTGTAGTCCACGCGCACAAGCACCCGCTTGCCCTTCACGTCGATATCGCGAATGGTCTTTTTATTGAACATGGTCGTTCTCCGAAAATCGGGCATCACCCTGTGAAGAGCGATGCCCGAAATCTATCTTACAAAGATTTTGCCATCAGGGCGGCCAGGTCAGAGGTTCGACAGGAGTAGCCCCATTCGTTGTCGTACCAGGTGACGACTTTGATGAAATTGGTCTTCTCTTTTCCAAGGACTTGTGTGAAAGGCAGGTCCACGGAGGAGCTATGCGGGTCGCCTTTGAAATCGAGGCTGACAAGCGGCTCGTCGACTGCCTGCAAAATCCCCTTCAAGCGCGGTGTGGCGGCAGCGTCGCGGAAAACCTGGCGCAGTTCATCGGTGGTTGTGGAAGTTTCGAGTTCGGCAGTGAAATCGACGATTGAGACGGTCGGCGTCGGCACGCGCAGGGCATATCCATCGAATTTTCCAGCCAGATCGGGGATGACCAGCTTGAGGGCGCGGGCTGCACCCGTCGAGGTCGGAATAATGTTCAGTGCGGCAGCGCGAGCGCGACGCAGGTCAGAATGCGGCAGGTCGAGGATGCGCTGGTCGTTGGTATATGAGTGAATGGTGGTCATGAAAGCGCGGTTGATCTTGAACTTGTCATGGACGACCTTGGCCGCAGGGGCCAGACAGTTGGTGGTGCAGGAGGCGTTGGAAACGACATTGTGGACCTTCGGGTCGTACTTGTCTTCATTGACGCCCAACACAATGGTCAGGTCTTCGCCCTCGGCAGGCGCGGAGATGATTACTTTCTTCGCTCCCCCCTTGGTGATGTGATTGGCAGCGCCCTTGACCATCTTTCCCTTTTTGTTGACGCCATCCTCCTTGATCGTGAAGATACCGGTCGACTCGATGACGATCTCCACACCCAGGCTGCTCCACGGAATGTTCCCCGGATCGGTCTCTTTGAAAACCTTGACCTTTTTGCCGTCGATGACCAATCCGTCTTCGGCAACTTCGACGGTACCGTTGAAGTGTCCATAGTTCGAGTCATATTTGAGCAAGTGGGCCATAGTCGCCACATCGCCGATGTCATTAAATGCCACGACTTCCAATTCGTCCGCATGCCGGTCACGAATTGCCTTTAAAACCTGACGACCAATACGGCCGAAACCGTTGATACCAACTTTGATAGACATAGTAAAAAAGCCTCCTTGGTTTGTGAATTTATGCACAATTTGTGATTTTACCACATTTTCCAAAAGCGCTGGACAATGCTGGTTGACGAATTAGTCCCCAAGCGGACCAGTCCTTTCATAGAAAAGGTCCATCAAGGTTTGGGCGAGCTTGAGCGAGTCGTGCCGCCACTGATTTTCATCGTCCGCCAAGTCGGTTGCGTAAATCGGATAACGCATGGCGGGCTCATCCAATTTTACCCATTCTACCCCGTTTGGGAGCATTCCATCGTAACGATTATTGCAAACAATGACATCAAACAAGTCGGCGCCGATGTGGTCGTCCAACACACGGATATGATCACTGCACGTGTACGAACTGGTTTCACCGATTTGGGTCGCCATGTTGACCACGTAGGCCTTGACAGCCTTGCTGGAACGAATCGCAGAGAGCAGGTCCGGGACGAGCAGGTTCGGCAAGATGCTGGTATACAGACTCCCCGGCCCAATAACAATGAAGTCGGCCAGCAGAATTTCGCGGATTGCCGGCGGAAAGGCCGAGGGGTTGTTGGGTTCCAGATAGACGCGACGTACACGCCCGGGCATTTCAGGGATGCTGCTCTCCCCTTCGACGCGCACCTGGCTGACGATGTTTGGCAATTCTACGTCGGCGACCAAACGCACGTTGTGCAAGGTCGCCGGCAATACACGTCCATGCACCGAGAGCACCCGACCCGATTCGGCGACGGCCTCCTCGAAACTTCCCGTGATGTCGGCCAGAGCCGAGATGAACAAGTTGCCAAAAGAATGCCCGTCCAGGCCAGACTCACCGGGGAAGCGGTACTGAAACAGTTGGGTCAGCAACGCCTCGTCGTTGGAAAGCGCCGCCAGGCAGTTACGGATGTCCCCTGGCGGCAAAATGCCCAACGTCTGACGCAGCTTTCCGGAGGACCCGCCGTCGTCCGCCACGGAGACGATGGCCGTCAGGTTGGATGTGTGATTCTTCAGGCCACGCAAGGTGGTGGAGAGTCCGTGGCCGCCGCCCAGGGCAACCACGCGTGGGCCCCGCCCGCGCCGGCGATAATCGGAAATCTGGTCGACCAGACGATATCCGGGGCGCAGGAAGGGCACCAGCAAAGCCCGGTTGAGTCCCCAAACAGCATAGATGACGAGTCCCAGCCCCAGGGCAAGAAAGATCGCCACCCGGATGGGGCGGGGAAAGAAACGCAGCGAGGCAGCGTTCAAAAAGGGGATGATGTCGTCCGAGGAAGTCGTCCGGTAAATATCGAGCAGAAAATAAGCCAGCCCAACGCCCAGCAACGTAATGCCGGCGATCAAAATGGCAAACCAACGCTTTACACCCAAACCCGGAACCAGCCAGCGCAGAACACCCAACAGTTCGCGTTTGAGCGCATTCCACCAGCGAAAGCGTGCAGACACGCGTTGATAATAGCAGTGTTCAATTTTCCCGTCAACGGCGGCTTGCGTAGAATTGCGTCCGTTTCTATCTGTGGTGCATACAAACGCGCGCTCACGCTTTAAGCTTATAATTGAATCAAAGGGACTCATGGCCCGCATCGACCTTTGGCAGCGTCCCGGAACAACTGTAATTTCCGCGCCGGAGGATGGTCTCCATTGCCGGTTCTGACGGGAATAAGCAGTCAAATCGGTTGGTCTGACTCCGTCGACGGTTTTCACCGTCGGCCTTTTTACTTTTCCAGTTCTTTCGGGAGTATTGCAAAGAGAGGGCTGCGGAAGTGTTCTTTGAGCTTCAACCGAAAAACATTCCCTCAGCGTTTCCCTTCCCGGAGAACTTATTTTTCTTTCCGTTCACAAGGAGACGCTATATGGAAGCGATGAAATTGCCAGGGCCCAAAGCACGCGCCCTTCTCAAACGAGATTCGGCGGTCATCTCGCCCTCCTATCCACGCGACTACCCTTTCGTCATGGACCACGGCAAAGGATGCGAGGTCTGGGACGTTGACGGGAATCACTTTCTCGACTTCATGGCCGGTATCGCCGTGGCATCCACCGGGCACAGCCACCCCGAGGTTGTCAAAGCCATTCAGGAGCAGGCTGAAAACTTCCTGCACATTTCGTCCGATTTCTACCACGTGAAGATGGTCGAGCTGGCCGAGAAGCTGGATGAAATCTCGCCGATGGAGGAGGCCGTCGTCACGTTCATGACCAACTCTGGCACCGAAGCCGTGGAGACGGCCATCAAACTGGCCCGTTACCATACCGGACGCTCCAACTTTATCGGCTTCACCGGCGCTTTCCACGGGCGGACGATGGGCGCGGTCACGTTCACCGCCAGCAAGGCCAGTTACCACGGCGGCTTTTACCCGCTGATGAACGGCGTCGTCCACGCCCCTTTCCCCAACCCATACCGCCCCATCCTGGAACGCGCCTCCGGCGAAAGTTATGGTGAAACCGTCGTGCGCTACATCGAGGATCAAATCTTCAAACAAATCGTCCCGCCAGACGAAGTGGCCGCGATCCTGGTCGAACCGATTCAGGGCGAAGGCGGATACATCGTCCCTGCGGAGGGCTTCTTCCCTGCGCTACGAAAACTGTGCGACCGTTACAACATCCTGCTCATCGCCGACGAGGTCCAGTCGGGAACGGGCCGCACCGGGCGCTGGTGGGCCATGGAAAACTTCGAGGTGGAGCCCGACATTTTTACCGTAGCCAAAGGCATTGCTTCGGGCGTCCCGCTGGGTGCCTGCGTGGCGCGCCGTTCCGTGATGGATTGGGAACGCGGTTCCCACGGGAACACCTATGGCGGCAATCCGTTGGCTTGCGCCGCCGCCTTGAAGACCATCGAATTACTGGAGAACGGCTACCTCGACAACGCTGCGGAAGTCGGCCAGTATACCCTCGATGCGCTGCACGAGATCGCCGTCCGCCACCCCAGCATCGGCGAGGTGCGCGGAATCGGCTTGATGATCGGCGTAGAATTCATCAGAGACAAGAAGACCAAGGAACCGGCGAACGAGCTACGGGATGATGTCGTCCATAAAGCCTTCGAGCGCGGACTATTGCTGTTGGGCTGCTCGAAAAGCGTCATCCGCATCGCACCGCCCCTTTCCATCACACAAAAGGAGATCGACGAGGGGCTGACCATCTTCGAAGAAGCTCTGACGCTGGCCGAAAAAGAGAACCTGAAATAAGCCCCACTTCTCTTACGAACCGCTCTCAAAAAATCAACGCATCTCTTACGCGCGAATGATAAAATTGAAAAATGCTCCCCGATTTTCGCGTCCGCCAACGGGATTACCTGCTCGAAATTGCCCGCGCGCTTACACAGGAACTCAACTTACAAAAGCTGCTGGCGCGCATTTTGCGTATCGCGATCGAGATGCTGGCAGGCCAATCTGGCTTGATCGCGCTCAAAGAGGCCGGCGCCTGGCGCGTCGCCGTGGCACATGGCATCCCGGCTGCGTTCCTGCACTACCTCGAGCCGCTGCTTGCCGAGGAAACCGTCGCCACGCTGGATGTCGGCGAGTTGAATCGCATGCTCAAAGAGCTAACGTACACGGCCAGCATGGGCCTGCTTAACGGCACCGGTCTGCCGCTCGTCGCGCACGGACAAGTCATCGGGGTGATTTTCATCTTCCGCTCCTATCCCGATCTGTTTTCCAACAATGACCAACAACTTTTGCAGTCCTTCGCCGACCAGGCCGCCATCGCCGTCTTCAACGCCCAACTCTACGGGCAAGTCAATTACGAAAAGCAGCGCCTCGACGCGTTGATCGAGTCCGCCGCAGACGGCATCCTGATTCTGAGCGCCTCTCACGTCATCAAACGCGCCAACAGCGCCTTCGAACGTTTGTACGGCAAGCCTCGTTCTGAAATCCACGAGCGGCAGCACGACGAGATCATCCGTTGGGTGCGCAAGCCCGACGGCATGACGCTCGAAGAAGCCGAAGCCGGCGGTTGGCCGCTCACCCCCAATGCGAATCTCTATGTGGAGGGCGACCTCGCACGCCCCGATCCGCCCGACGTGCCCGTAGGCATCACGTACGCCCCGCTGCTGGATGGCGAGGGCAAACTGCGCAATGTAATTGCCACCGTGCGCGACATCACCCACTTTCGCAACGCCGAGGAAATGAAATCGACCTTCATTTCCATCGTCAGCCATGAACTCAAAACGCCGGTTGCGCTCATCAAGGGCTACGCATCCACCCTGCGGCGCGACGACGCCCATTGGGACAAAGGCGTCATCCAGGACAGCCTGACCGTGATCGAAGAGGAAGCCGACCACCTGACCAAAATGATCGATGACCTGCTAGACGCTTCACGACTCCAGGCTGGCGGCATGACCCTCAACCGGGTGGATGTCTCCCTGCCTGCGCTGGCCACCCGTCTCGCCGCGCGCTTCCAGACCCAGACGAAGAAACACACTCTGGTGGTCGACTTCCCGAAGAAATTTCCCGTCATCCTGGCCGACGAAACCCGCATCGAGCAGGTGCTCAACAACCTGATCTCCAACGCGATCAAATACGCCCCGCAAGGCGAAATCCGCCTCAGTGGAGAAGTGCGCCCCGAGCAAGTCATCCTTACCGTTAGCGATGAGGGCCCCGGCATCGACCCGCGCGATATGCCGCACATCTTCGACCGCTTCTACCGCGCCGACGCCGCCGTCCGCAAAACGAAAGGAGCCGGGTTGGGACTCTACCTGGCGCGCGCTATTGTCGAAGCGCACGGCGGGCGCATCTGGGTGGACTCGCAGCCCCATTCTGGTGCGCACATTTGTTTTTCCCTGCCGCGCTAAACGGTCGAGCATCGAATTCCTAAAGAGCCACTGCCCCCAAAATTTGACCGACGCTTATGTAGTAAAATTGGCCTTTGTGCACGTCTTAGCGTCGTCGCTTTTTTAACACAGACGGGAAAATCCGAAACTTTGTAGGAAAGTCGAGAATTTATGCCACAAACACAAATTGCCTGCCCGCGCTGCCATCAAATGATCGCAGCGAACGTGGAACAATTATTTGACGTCAGTGCTGATCCCAGCGCCAAACAACGCCTGTTGGGTGGCGGCGCCAATTATGCCCATTGCCCTTATTGCGGCTACGAAGGCAGCCTTGCCACGCCCATCGTCTACCACGACGCCGACAAGGAACTTCTGCTGACGTTTTTCCCGTCGGAGATGGGCATCCCTGTCAACGAGCAGGAAAAACTCATCGGCCCACTGATTACACAAGTCACCAATCACTTGCCCGCCGAGAAGCGCAAAGCCTACCTGTTGCGCCCGCAAAGCTTCCTGACTTATCAGAGCTTGCTGGAGAAGGTCCTTGCCGCCGACGGTGTGACCAAGGAAATGCTGGACGAGCAGCAAAAGCGTGTCAACCTGATTCAGCGTTTGTTGCAGGCCTCCTCGCCAGACATACGCGCCGAGATCATGAAGCAAGAAGCGGACCTGCTGGACGAGGCTTTCTTTGCGCTGTTCAGCCGCCTGGCGGAAGCAGCGGCAGCTTCGGGCCAGCAGCCAACCGCCCAGGCCATGAGCGCGCTTCAGAACGAATTACTCCAGAATAGCGAGTACGGACGCAAACTGCAGGCACAAATGGGGGAACTGGAAGCCGCCGTGAAGTCTCTGCAGGAGGCCGGTCAGGGCCTGACGCGTGACAAGCTCCTCAGCATCATGATCGACGCCCCCAGCGATGAACGCCTCCGGGCGCTGGTCAGCCTGACGCGCAACGGCCTGGACTACACCTTCTTCCAGGCGCTCTCGGATCGGATCGAGAGGGCCAAAGTGGACGAAAAAACCAAACTGGAGAATCTACGCGAAAAGCTGCTCGACTTCACCAACCAGATCGACAAAGCTGTGGAACAGCAAATGAAGCAGGCCGACGCGCTGATCGAAAAAGTACTGGCTGCCCCAGACGTGACGCAGGCCATGATCCAAAACATCGACGAATTCAGCGAGGTTGTCCTGCAAGTGCTGGAAAACAAGCTGCAGGAGGCCTCCCGGACCAATAACGAGGCGCGGGCGCAGAAATTACAGCAAATTGTCGCCATTCTGCAGCAAGCCAGCACCCCTCCTGAATTGGAACTGATCAATGAATTGATCGACGTTGCCGATGACGATACCGTCCTTGAGCATAAGATCAAAGAACATGAAAGTGAAATCAGCGAAGAATTCTCCGGGATGATCGCATCCCTGATGCAGCAGGTGGAAAACCAGGGGGATAAAGACCCCAATTCCGGTGAAATTTTGAAGCGCCTGGAAAAAATCTACCGCGTCATCTTAAAACGTTCGATGCAGAAGAATCTAAGCAAATAAAGAGGTCCTGATATAATGCCCGCGGCCATGAATTGCGCCTTCTCGCTCGATAAAAAGCGCAATTTGTGACCGTGATGGATATAACGATAAGATGTGTACGGCGTAAACCGTACACATCTTATGATTTGGGTGCATCTCTGAAAACGCAAATGGTATTGACAAAATAGTAGCCTTGCCTGAAAGTAGAAGTTCGATCAAAACCCTACTCAAGGCAAAGGCTACCGATGGAATTGTGCCATACCGACATTTTTTTGCATAGTACTGCGGCAAAGCAACTTGCCGAATTTCTCCAGAAACGGCGAAAACACTGGGCTGGGCAGCAGGCTGAATTGCCCAGCATGAATGACTTTGAAGACTTTGAACAAGAACTCCATAAGCTGGTCATGGTCTTGGAGTGCGAATTGGTGAATGAGGAGTTAAGCCACTACGATGTCACAGCAGAGGAAATCATTGTAGAGAAGAAAACCTATCGTAAAGGCCGCTGTTATTCTGAGACATACCTGACGGCAGCGGGTTGTGTAACGGTAGCGCGCCATCTCTATGTTGACATAGATTCCAAAGACAAAACGATTTGCCCGTTGGAAGTACGCAGCGGTATGATTGCCGGTTATTTCACACCACGGGCAGCACGTCAAGGAGCATTTGCGATGGCCCATCTAACTCCAGGAGAAAGTGAAGCGATGTTCAGCGAGATTGGCAACATGCGGCCGTCTCGCAGCAGTCTGGATCAGCTGACCAAAACACTCTCACCCCATTGGGAAAACCACCGTGCCGATTGGGAAGCACAACTTCGCCAAGCTGAAACGGTTCCAGCGCGCGCAGATGTGCTTGCGATTTCTGTGGATGGCGTCATGGCTCCGATTCGAGGTGCTGATAAGCAAGAAAAAGCCGGCACGGTTCAGATGTGAGAAAAAGCACCTTTACAAATTAGAGACACGTAGCCGCTGAACGGATAAGATTAAGTTGTTGGACAAAACTTATCAGACAAGAGGCTACCTGCGATGACAGGTTATACGATTTCAGCACTTTCTACCAGAGTGATCTGGCCTGAACCGATTGAACAAATCTGGCAAGTTTTGCCAAGTGGTGGTCAAAGTTTGCCGGGCTGGAAACGACCTGATCTTGGATTGAGTGAGCGGCTTTTTATAGGAGCGGTGCTCAACCTGCCCCAAGAGCGGCGACGGTGGGGCGTTGTTACTTGGTTGGCAGGTATGCTGAAAGTCAGTCGCCCGACGCTGTATGCCATCGGGAAATGGA
>JBJKRF010000163.1:0-16468 GCA_046704785.1 Anaerolineales bacterium
TATAAACTGTCATCGCAGGTAGCCTCTTGTCTGATAAGTTTTGTACAACAACTTAATCTTATCCGTTCAGTGGCTACCTGTCTCTAATTTGTAAAGGTGCTTTTTCTCACATCTGAACCGTGCCAAATAAAACTATTTGGGGCCAAAACGTCGATCCTGTGATTTGCTGGCCTTTTTTAGATAAGCATCAAAAGACTTCTTATCGATCAACCAAAGTTGACCAAGCTTGATGCTTTCCAGCCTGCCAGCTCGTAGCAACCGACGCAGGTATTGTTGACTGTAGCTACTATATACAGCTGCAGCCTTTACAGATATATGATTGTGTGTCGTAAGAGGGGAAACGTTTGATTTAAAAACTGTCATCCCGACCAACCTCACTTTCGGTCTTGGGGCAGTTCCGCCAGTTTGCCTCGTTGTTCGAAACGAAGCATCGAAAGGAACAGCTCTATAACCAATGATTGTGGTTCGGGATGGATCTTCGAGTGTGCCCCTAAGCGGACTCGAACCGCTGTTTGAGCCTTGAGAGGGCTCCGTCCTGGGCCGCTAGACGATAGGGGCTTTACAAGTGGGCAGATTCTATCATCCTGGGGAACAAACGTCAACGCTCCCGCGCTGCCGTAATCATCCTGACAGTTCTGCTACCCCGTCGGGTTAATCGTTGGCCGGGAGATGTTCCTCATGATTGTGGTGGTGAACAAGGTGATTGAACCAAAGAACACCGTCGGTAGTGCACAGGAAAATCGAGCATCCCTTATAATCCATCGCTGCCACCACTTCGTCCTCGTCTTCGTCGCGTGTCAGACCCCAGATACAGAACTCCGGGCCGAATTTATTTTCAGATTTCCAGGTTTGCCCCCCATCTTCGGTGACTCGGATTTTTCCATCGTTCGTCACATGGAAGGAACGGGCACCAACTTCCAGGTGCGGAGGAAACAGGTTATGAAAAACCAACCGCAAGACTGCGGCTGTCTTTCCACCAAATGACAGGTGGGATAAAAAATCTCCTTTACTCGATACGCTGACGTCCATGGTTTCCTCCTGAGAATAGTTTGATCGAATTTGACGCGCCCATTATACGCGACTTCCCTCTCAGATTCAATTAATTTTGCTTTATCGACGTTAATTGCAAGTCGGCGTTGATTCCCAGAGTTTCCTGTAGCGATGGACAAATATGGCATATCCCGAGCATTAAATCCGGATAGGATATGAATCCATTTCATCATACGAATTTCAAGAAGCGAGCTTCTTGAAATTCTTTCTACAATTTATCGTGGTATCATTAGCGGCATTATTTTTAGAAGGAGCCTATGATCACATTTAAAGCCAAAACCCTAAACCATTTCGAAGCTCCACGCCGCATCGACAAATTAGGCGAGCTTTCTTCCAATCTCTGGTGGACGTGGAACCCGCTTGCCCTGCGACTCTTCAACCGGCTCGACAATTTCCTCTGGGAGCGGGTGAAACACAACCCACATTTGTTCCTGAACCAGGTGGCGCGTTCCAGCCTCAACGCCGCCGCACAAAACCCTATGTATCTGGAGCTCTACGACCGTGTATTCGCCGAGTTCGAAGCCTACCTGGAACATAAGGACACCTGGTTTGCCACCCACTACCCCAAAAATCAGGACACAATCGCCTACTTCTCCATGGAATTCGGCTTGCACGAAACCCTTCCAATCTATTCGGGCGGCCTGGGCATTCTGGCTGGTGACTACTTAAAGGAAGCCTCCGACCTGGGCTTACCTTTGGTAGGGATTGGCTTGCTTTATACAGAAGGATATTTTTCGCAACGGATCAGCGAAGACGGTTGGCAGGAGTCGACCAACAACCAACTCAACTTTGATGATCTTCCACTTCTACCGGTTCTAACAGAGGCTGGCGACCTGCTCACCATCCAGGTAGATTTTCCCGACGGCCCGGTACAGGCCCGCATCTGGGAATTGCGCGTTGGTCGGATTCCCCTTTACCTGCTCGACACGAATGTCGAAGCTAACAACCCGACGGTGCGCCAGCTCACCACACGTCTCTACTGGTCTGACATCAACCTGCGCGTCATGCAAGAAATCCTGCTGGGAGTCGGAGGCGTGCGCGCCCTGCGCGCCCTCGGATTCAATCCCACCGTTTGGCACATGAATGAGGGACACGCCGCCTTCCTGACGCTGGAACGTGCGCGCGAATTGGTCAAGGCGGGAAAGAGCTTCGAAGAAGCCATCGAAGAAACGCGCCAGAATAATATCTTTACCACACACACCCCCGTCCCGGCCGGCAATGACGAATTTCCGCTCTGGCTGTTGGACAAATATTTGGCGCCGCTCTGGCCCGAGCTGGGCCTGACTCGTGATCAGTTTGTCGATCTGGCGCGCCACCGCCAGAACTGGGGAGAAACCTTCAGTATGCCGGTATTGGCTATGAAACTCTCCGGGAGCCGCAATGCCGTCTCCGAGCTTCATGGACGTGTCAGCCGCCACATGTGGCACGAATTATGGCCCGACAGGGATGTAGAGGAGGTGCCGATCACGTACGTCACCAACGGTGTACATGCCCCAACCTGGATGGCGCGCCGCATCCGTGCGATGTTGGATAGATGTCTCGGCACAGACTGGCTTGACCATATAGATGACCTCGAATTGTGGGAAAAATTCGAAGCCGTATCTGCGCAGGAATTATGGGCCATACGCAGCCACCTTAAACGCAAGCTGGTCTTTTACACGCAGGAGCGCATCCGTAAGCGCTGGATGTTGGGCGGTTTCCACCCGGTGCAGGTTGTTTCCGGTGGCGCCCTGCTCGACCCGTACGTGCTGACCATTGGCTTCGCGCGCCGTTTTGCCACCTACAAACGCGCCGGTTTGGTCTTGAGCGATTTCGACCGCTTGCTCGAACTGATCAACCGCCCCAATCGTCCGGTGCAGATTATCTTTGCAGGCAAGGCACATCCTGCCGATGAGCCAGGAAAGATGTTGATCCAGGAAGTCTACCGCAAGCTCAAGCAGGCCGAAAACGGCGGACGCATTGTCTTTTTGGAAGATTACGACATGAACATCGCTCGCTACCTCGTCCAGGGTGTGGATGTCTGGTTGAACACACCACGCCGCCCGAACGAGGCCTCCGGCACGTCGGGCATGAAAGCCGCCATGAACGGTGTGCTCAACTTCTCCGTGTTGGATGGCTGGTGGCGCGAAGCCTTCAACGGCGACAACGGTTGGGCCATCGGCCCGGATGCGGAACTGGACGAACAGGTCCCGGAGGAGGTCGATGCCGAAAGCTTGTACCAGACTCTCGAAAACGAGATCATCCCGCTCTATTACGACGACCGCGACGCCAACACCGTTCCCGAAAAATGGGTCACGCGCATGAAAGAATCGATGCGCACCATCACGCCCCAGTTCAGCACACGGCGGATGTTGACAGAATACGTCGAGCGGTTGTACGTGCCGGCCATGCCGGTTCGCAAGAAGAAATAGCGGACGCCAAAAATGGATGTGCCAGAAATCAGCCCGGCGCAACTGGCGGAGAAACTGGGCTCACAGGAGCCTTTCTTCGTCCTCGACGTGCGGGAAGACTGGGAGGTTGCGCTGGTGCGTCTCGATGATCCGCATGTCATCGTGTTGCCCATGAGCCGCATCGCCCGTGAACGCGAAGGCTCCTTCTCTGATGCGTTGCGCGAACCAGATTCGGAAATTGTGGTCATGTGCCATCACGGGGTTCGTTCTGCCGACGTGACAGCCTGGATGCTTCAGAGCGGATGGGAAAACGTCCGTTCGCTGGCTGGCGGCATCGACGCTTATGCCGTGGAAATAGACCCATCGGTTGGACAGTATTAAAAAAGGCGACCAGGTGGCCGCCTTTACAAACGTTATGGGGAAATTCTAGAACACAAATTTTCCGTTGCGGTAGATGACTTCCCCGTCCACGGCGATTTCGGCCTCCTGGCGCATGTCGCAGATCATGTCCCAGTGGATGGCGCTGCGGTTTTTCGAACCCGTTTCGGGGTAGCCCGCGCCGAGGGCCATGTGGAAGGTGCCGCCGATCTTTTCGTCGAACAGGATGTTGCCGGTAAAGCGGTCGATCTCGAAATTCGTCCCGATGGCAAATTCGCCCAGGTAGCGCGAGCCGGCGTCAGAATCGAGCATCTCCAATAGGAAGGGCTCATTTTTCTCGGCGGTGGCCTGACTCACTTTGCCGTCGGCAAAGGTCAGTTGGATGCCCTCCACAGCCGATCCTGCGTAAATGGCCGGGTAGGTGAACTTGACCCAGCCGTTGACAGACTCCTCCACCGGGCCGGTGTAGATTTCGCCGTCGGGCATATTGTGTGTGCCGCACGAGTTCAGGAAAGTGCGCCCCTTGATGGACAGTTTCAAATCAACGTTGGGACCGCGCAGCGTCACCGCATCGTGGCCGTTGATGCGCTCCACCATTTTGGCCTGTTCGGCTTTGACCTTGGTCCAATAGGCCACCGGGTCGTCTTCGTCGGCATGGCAGGCGCGGTAAACAAAATCTTCGTATGCGCTGGCGCTCATGCCTGCATCGGCCGCATAGCCGGGCGTGGGAAAGAGCGTGGTTACCCAGCGGAAGGGATTCTGCGGATCGGCGCCACGACGCATCTGCGTCTCGGTGATTTTGGCGATGGCCCGCTGGTGTCGTCCCATCTTCTTGGGGTCCACGCTGGAAAGCCCGCGCGGATTGGCCAACGAGTGGATGCGGAAACGCGATTCGAAGGTCTCGTAGGCCTGCATCAGCAGACTGGGCACGAAGTCGAGTTGCTCGTCATTAGCGTATTGATGGAAGATTTCCAATTGATCGGGTAAATTGAGCAGCAAGTGTGGATGTCCCCCGGCTTCCAGAATACGAATATACATCGCGCGCACGAGCGGCTCGGCGAGGGTGGTCGCTTCGATCAAAACGCGGTCGCCAGGGCCGATCCGGGCGGAATAATCCACCAGCACACGCGCGAAACGGTCGATACGTGGATCGTTCACGATGCTCTCCTTACACTAAATTCCGGTTCTCTGGGATTTCCCGTGATAAAGGAGTGGATGTGGGGTCGCCTCCACAAATCCGTTACATTCCATTCCCGGAGAGCCTAAATTCCAAGCAGATTATATCATTGGACTTGGGGTATACTCCATCCGATGGGAGTCGTGAACCGGGAGTCAACACTGCCCCCTCGAACGGCCCCAACCCTCGCATCGCAAGACCTGCCTACCCATGAAACAACTCCTTCAAAACATGCGCGACGGCAAGACCGTCGTCGAAGACGTGCCCGTGCCCACCCCGCAAGCCGGGCAGGCGCTCGTCAAAGTGGCCGCCTCGCTGGTTTCCGCCGGCACCGAACGGATGCTCGTCGAATTTGCCGAGAAATCGCTGGTGGGCAAAGCCCGCTCGCGCCCCGACCTCGTCCGGCAGGTGCTCGACAAGATGCAGCGCGAAGGCCTCGTTCCCACGCTCCAGGCGGCCTTCAACCGTCTCGACCAACCCATGCCGCTGGGCTATTCCTCGGCAGGCGTCATCGCCGCCCTCGGCGCACAGATGGACGCTTTTACACTGGGCCAGCGCGTGGCCTGCGCGGGCGGCGGCTACGCCGTCCATGCCGAGTACAACCTGGTTCCACGCAACCTGCTCACGCCGCTGCCCGATTCCGTCGACTTCGAATCCGCCGCCTTCACCACCTTGGGCGCCATCGCCCTGCACGGTTTCCGTCTGGCCGAGGCCCAGCTCGGCGAGAACGTGGCCGTCATCGGATTGGGCCTTTTGGGATTATTGATGATTCAACTGGCGTCTGCGGCCGGATGCCGCGTCTTCGGCGTGGATGTCGACCCGGAGCGGGTTCAACGTGCGACTCAATTGAGAATTTCGGCCTGCCTCCGTCAAAATGCGGAAGAGGCCGCCCAGGCCTTTACCGCCAACCGGGGCTTCGACGCCGTGCTGATCTGCGCCGACACGCACGCCAACGACCCCGTCGAGCTGGCTGGCGCCATCGCCCGCGACCGCGCGCGCGTGGTCGCCACCGGCGCCGTTGGTCTGAACCTTCCCCGCAAACGCTACTACGAAAAAGAACTCAACTTCATCAACTCGCGCTCCTACGGGCCGGGCCGTTACGACCCAGCCTACGAAGAGCACGGGCGCGATTACCCCATCAGCTACGTGCGCTGGACGGAAGGCCGCAACTTTGAGGCGGTCGTGGCCCTGCTGGAAAACGGGAAACTGCGCGTACAGCCATTGATCACGCACCGTTTCTCCATCGAACGCGCCGCCCAGGCGTACACGCTCATCACCGGCAAGCGCAAAGAAGCCTTCCTGGGCGTCTTGCTCACGTATCCCGATGCGCCCGGCATCCCGGACTCGCGCGTTACGTTCCAACCGCACGAGGCGCAACGCCCGGCGTCCGACGCAATCGGGCTAGGCGTCCTCGGCGCGGGGCTGTACGCCAACGCCACGCTGCTGCCCGCTTTGAAGAAAGTGGACGGCCTCACGCGTATCGGAATCGCTTCGGCAGGAGGCTTGCACGCCCGCCACGCCGGAGAGAAATTCGGCTTTCGTTACGCCTGCTCCGACGACGACCAACTCCTGAACGACCCCGATATCACCACTCTCGCCATCCTGACCCGTCACGACACACACGCCGACCTGGTGCTCAAAGCTTTGCGCGCCGGGAAACACGTCTTCGTCGAGAAACCACTGGCCATCAATTCCGAACAGCTCGCCTCGCTTCGAGAGCAAATCCTGAACACCAAAGACGGCCCCTTGCTGACCGTCGGTTTCAACCGCCGTTTTGCGCCGCTCGCGCGACAACTCGCCGCCTTCCTGCAGGGCCGCACCGAGGCCTTGTACGCCCATTATCGCGTCAACGCCGGGCTGATTCCGCTAAGCCACTGGACGCAGGACCCGGCCCTCGGCGGCGGACGCCTCGTCGGCGAAGGCTGCCACTTTGTCGATTTTCTCACCTTCCTGGTCAGCGCCGCACCGCTGTCTGTTAGCGCGCGGGCCCTGCCCGACGGCGGCAAATACTGCGCAGACAATTTCTCGCTGACTTTCACCTTCCCCGATGGTTCCATCGGCGTGCTGGACTATCTCGCCAACGGCGACAAGTCTTTCCCTAAGGAGCGCGTCGAAGTCTTTTGCGGCGGTCGCGTCGCCGTGCTGGACGATTTCCGTACGCTCGAAATGGTACGGGACGGGAAACGCAAGCAGGTCAAAGGCGCGCAGAATAAAGGCTGGGTAGACGAGTGGCGTGCCTTTGTCCGCGCCATCCGCACGGGCGGGCCGCCGCCGATTCCCTACGAGCAACTGTTCGACGTGACGCAGGCCACCTTCGCAGCGCTGGAGTCGCTGCGCGAGGGTTCGCGGAGTATAATCATTTCATGAACGAACGACTGCAAAAACTCGAGCAGACCTGCAAAAATCACGGCGTCAAGGCCTTATACGTCTTTGGCAGTCGTGCTGCACAGGCGAGTCGCGCCCTGCAAGAGGCAGATTACCGGTTCGAGGCATCGCAGCGCGACCTGGATATTGGAGTTCTCGTGGCTTTCCCATTTTCCATCGAGAGCAAAGTGGAGTTGGCGCTAGAACTGGAGGATGTTTTTGGCGCGCCGCGCGTCGACTTGTCCTTTCTGCCCGAAGTAGATGCATTTCTTGCGGCGAACATCATCCGTGGTAAGCGCGTCTATACAGAGGATCCTTATCACGCGGATGAATATGAACTGTTCGTGCTCCGCCGCGCCGGTGACCTGGCAGAACTGGAACGCGAACGTATGGCGATGATCTTGGCGGGAGATCGATGATGGTGCCGGGGAAAATCTCCAAGCGGGTAGTAAGCGATCGTCTTGCCTGGGTGGACCGCATGATGAAAGAGATTCGCGCTCTGCCACTGGAATCCAAGTCTGCATTTATGCAAGATTCGAGAAACATCTGGGCATCAGAGTCCTGTTTGCGGCGTGCGCTGGAAGCACTATTCGACATGGGCAGGCATATTGCTGCGAAAGGATTTGGCGAAGGTGTAACCGAATATAAAGAGATCGTCTCAACCTTGGGACGATATCATGTCATATCGAGCGCCGATCTCGAGTTGATGCTGAAATTGGCGGGGTATCGTAACCGTCTGGTCCATTTCTATCATGATGTCAGCGCGGATGAATTGTTTGAAATTTGCGCATCACATTTAGGGGATGTCGAACAAATTGCAAGTTCTCTCCGCTCCTGGCTCACCAACCATTCCGATTCCATGGATGAAACACTGTAGTGCAGACGCAGGCCACGTTCGCAGCAGTGGAGTCGCTGCATAGTGGCTCCAGCGTGCGAATCTAAATACCGGATCGATTGATGCCTGATTTTTCCCGCTTGTTGCTGCCCTTTAAAGCCTTGCGCGAACTGGGCCCGGCGCCGCTGGCGCTCGATGCACTCTACCGCTTCGGGCTGGCCAGCGGCCACTACGCGCGCACCGTCCAGCCTCCCGCGCCCGTCGAAGGGCTACAGATTCGGGAGCTGTTCGCGTTCCCGGCGCGGGAGGCACTGCGAGCCGTGCTCGGCCCCGCAGGCCAGGCCAAATTGCTGGCCGAGGCGGATGAAATCGTCGGCGGCCAGGTGCGCCTGTTTGGCGACGAGCCGCTCGAATTGAAGCTCGATCCGGGCGGGCCGCTGGCCCATTGGAGCGCCTACGAAACGGGCGCCATCCAATCATACGGCGACATCAAATTCATCTGGGAGCCCGCCCGTTTCGGCTGGGCTTTCGTATTGGGCCGCGCCTATCATCTCAACGGCGACGAACGCTACGCCGAGGCCTTCTGGCGCTTTTTCGAGCGCTTCCAGGCGGCCAACCCACCTTATCGGGGGCCGAATTGGATGAGCGCACAGGAAGTCGGATTCCGTTTGATGGCCTTCATCTGGGCTGCCGGGATTTTTGCCCGCTCGGATCAGTCCACGCCGGCACGCCTGGCTGCCCTCGCCGCTTCGACGGCGGTTCACGCCGCCCGCATCCCGCCTACGCTGGTGTACGCGCGCGCCCAGAACAACAACCACCTGCTGAGCGAGGCCGCTGCGCTTTACACAGCCGGGCTGGCGCTGCCTGCCCACCCCGACGCGCCGGCGTGGCGCGCCGCCGGCGAGAAGTGGCTGCGCTGGTGCCTGCTCAATCAGATCGACACCTACGGCAACTACGTCCAGCACTCGACGAACTACCAGCGCCTGATGCTGCAAGTGGCCCTGTGGGCGCACCTGCTGCTCGAAAGGCTGCACGAACTGAACCCCGAAACGCTGGACGAGGCCTCCTGGTTGAACGATAAGGCCCGCGAAAACCTGGCGTTGGCTACGCACTGGCTGCTTTCCCTGCTCGATCCCGATTCGGGGCGTGTGCCCAATCTGGGCGCCAACGACGGAGCGCAGGTCTTTCCCTTCTCCACTTGCAATTTTAGCGATTTCCGCCCGGTCGTCCAGGCGGCGGCGCGCGCCTTCATGGGCTACAGTCTGGCCTCCGGCCCCTGGAATGAAGCTGCGCTGTGGTTCGGCCTGCCGCACGTTGAAAGCGAATTCGACCCACCGCGCTACCGCGGCGACCATCTCTATGCGCCGAACTCGTGGGGCTACTTGCGCGCCGTCAAATTCAGCACGCGGCCCTCGCACGCCGACCAGTTGCACTTCGATCTATGGTGGCGTGGATTCAACATCGCGCAGGACGCGGGTACGTATCGCTACAACGCCGCGCCGCCCTGGGACAACCGCCTGACATCCACGCTGGTGCACAACACGGTCACGCTGGATGCCCAGGAGCAGATGACGCGCGCCGGGCGCTTCTTGTATCTCGACTGGGCCAGGGCCATCAGCAAACGTCACTTCGACACCGACGGCGATTTTTTGGAGCGGGTCTCTGCTCAAACGGACGCCTATCGCCGCTTCGGTGTGCGCCACGAACGCACCGTATCGGCTTACGCCGAGGACCGCTGGCGCGTGGACGACGAACTGGTACACGTCATGATTCCCGGCAAAGTGCACGGTTCGCACGTCTTTCGCCTGCACTGGCTGCTACCCGACTGGGAATACAGCCTCGACGGCGCGACCCTGCGCCTGAAAACCCCTCGCGGCTGGATGACACTCTCCGTCTCGTCGGGATTGCCCTTCAAACGGGTGGGACTGGTGCGCGCCGGAGAGTTGGTGCAGGGCGACGGGCTGCTCGACCCGACCTTTGGCTGGGTCTCGCCCACCTACGGTGTCAAACGCCCGGCCTTGTCATTCGCCATTGAAGTAGAATCGGTGGAGACCGTCCAATTTACCAGTAAGTTCGATTTCCCAAAATAGCCATGCATATTCTGCTCATTCACCAGGCCTTTGCTGCACTCGACGAACCCGGCGGAACGCGCCACCACGAACTGGCGCGTCTCCTGGCGCAGAAAGGAAATCAGGTCACGGTCATTGCCAGCCCGGTCTCGTATTTGACGGGAAATTTCTCATCTCGTGAAGCGTCTCCCAAAGGAGCAGGAAGAGGCAGCGGTGAGGACGATGGCGTGAGAGTCATTCGCGCCGCCACCTACAGCGGTTTACACAAATCCTTCGTGCACCGTGTCTTCGCGTTCTTTTCGTTCATGTTCTCATCGTTCATCGTCGGGCTGGGCGTCAAAAACGTGGATGTGGTTTGGGGCACCTCGCCGCCCATCTTCCAGGGCGTGACCGCCTGGTTGCTGGCGCGACTCAAGGGAGCAAAATTCCTGTTCGAGGTGCGCGACCTGTGGCCCGACTTTGCTATCGCCGTCGGGGTGCTAAAAAACCCTGTTTTGATTCGCCTGTCGCTCTGGCTGGAGGGCTTTCTCTACCGGCGCGCCGACCGGATGATGGTCAACAGCCCGGCCTACGTAAAACACGTCCGGGAGCGTGGCGCGCGCACCGTGGACTTGATTCCCAACGGAGCCGACCCGCACATGTTCGACCCGTTCGATAGCGGCCTCGCTTTCCGGCGGTTCCACAAGCTCAACAATAAATTTGTCGCGCTGTATGCTGGGGCGCACGGCCTGTCCAACGATCTGGCGGTATTGCTGGAGGCAGCTCAATTGCTGAAGGACGAGCACGGAATCCAGATCGTGCTGCTCGGCGATGGCAAGGAAAAACCGAATTTGCAGGCACGCGCAGCGGAGTTGGGACTGGCCAATGTGAGCTTCCTGCCGCCCGTGCCAAAACGCGAGATGGGCGCAGCGCTGGCCGGCGCGGACGCTTGTATTGCGATTTTAAAGCCCATCGAAGCCTACAAGACCACCTACCCCAACAAGGTCTTCGACTATATGGCTGCCGGGCGTCCGGTTGTGCTGGTCATCGATGGAGTGATCCGCGAGGTGGTGGAGGCCGCCGGCTGCGGCCTATTCGTCCAGCCGGGCAGCGCCATGGCCCTGGCCGAAGCCATCCGCGCCCTGGCTGCCGACCGCGACCAGGCCACCGAGATGGGCATCCGCGGGCAACGCTACCTGGAAGAACATTTCAGCCGCGAGAAACTGGCGGAAAAATTCGAAAAGTTGTTGGTCAAAATGGTGAAGAATGGATAAATCAGAACAAGAGTCGCGCAACCCATCGGGCTGGAAATTTCCTCTGGTCCTGTTCCTGCTTTTCCGCTTTGGGCTTTGGGGCTGGATGCTCTTCGTGCGCCACATTTACGCCGTGCCGCTTACCCCCGATAAGGAACTGCGCCCCTATATGGGAATCCTGCCTACAACAAACCCATTCTTGGAGGTCTGGCAACGCTGGGACACCTTGCAATATCAGGCCGTTGCCGAACGAGGCTACACTGCTTTCAGTACGGCTTTTTTCACCACGCCGCTGTATCCGGGCCTCATGCGGCTGGGAGCGATGCTGACGGGAAGCACTACCTTACTCGCCGGATTGCTGATTTCGAGCTTGTTTTGCCTGGCCGGGCTGTTCGCTTTCTATCGGCTGGCTCAAGTAGAGTTGGGCGACGAGCGTCTGGCCAGACGCGCCCTAATTTACTTATGCTTGTTCCCCACAGCTTTTTTTCTATTCGCCCCCTACACTGAGTCCTTATTCCTGCTTGGAAGCGTTCTATGCCTGTTGGCCTTGCGCCAAAAGCGCTGGGTCTCTTCCGGGCTTTGGGGAATCCTGGCCGCACTCTCTCGTCTAACCGGCGCACTTCTATTTGTGCCTGCTGCATGGGCGGCATGGATGGACTGGCGACAAACGCACGAACTGAAAAGTTGGCTTTCCCCTTTTCTGATCGGAATAGGCTCGATAACCTACCCCCTGTACATTTGGCTGGGCATGGGACGTTCGCCGCTGGCCCCTTTCCTGGCCCAGAGCACACGCTTCCACGGCGGTTTTACGCTGCCAGGAATCAATATGATCCTGGCCGTACGACAGATCTGGCTCCACATTTATCCCCTCGTCAACTTCTTCGACCTGACCTTTACGCTGGCGTTTCTGATCTTCGGCTTTTGGGTCTGGAAAAAGCTCGACCGAATCTACGGCGTCTACTACCTGGCATTTATGCTCTTATACCTGACCCGTATCGCAGCCGTTTATCCTTTATTGAGCATGACGCGCTATGTGCTGGCTTTATTCCCGGCCTTTCTCGTTCTTGCGATCTATGGGAAGAATCCAAAACTCAACCGCTTGATCACCTACACCTTCCTGCTCGGCACCTTATTCTTTTCGGCTCAGTTTGCCATTTGGGGTTGGGCGGGCTAATGGATGTTTCCGTTACGAGAAGTTGCCGGGGAAATTAACAGTATTTTTGGAAACTGTGGCGCAAAATTCTGCATTTAAGCCACGAAGAAACGGGATCGTCTGAGTGAGGAGCATTCACATGCCGGCGAAAACCAAACACGAAAAAGAAGAGCAACTGGGCCTGGAGCGCATTGTCCTCTTCAGCGATGCGGTCATGGCAATCGCCATCACGCTCCTGGCGATCGACATCAAAATCCCCGAAATTCCGCTGGATAGGGCCATGACCGAACTCCCCAGGCAACTCGTGGCGCTGCGACCAACGCTGATCACATTTTTTCATCAGCTTCATCGTGATTGGCATCTATTGGATTTCGCACCATCGCCATTTCGGTTATATCAAACGCTACAACACACGCCTGATGCTGTTGAATCTGATGTTCCTATTTTTCATTGCTTGTATGCCTTTTGTCGCCAACTTGTTGGGACGTTACACCGACGTTCCCCTGGCGATCATTGTGTATACGCTGACCGTGGCAGCGCTTGGGCTCTCACTGGCCCTGATCTGGTTTTACGCCCGCCACAAGGGATTTCTGGCACCTGATATTACGACAGAAGAAATGCAGCGCATCAATATTCGCCTGGTTGTTGCGCCGGTGACTTTCGTGCTGGCCGCCCCCTTTGCCTTTATCAGCAGTGTCGCCTCGATTACCGTCTGGTGGCTCTCGCCCATCGCCGTCGTTTTGATAACGCACTTGCTGGTCAGAGAACGTCGCAAATAACCTGCGATGAGCCGGCTTGCTCCTTCCCGTCTTTGGCTCGCTCGCCTGTTGATTTTCGCCGTCGCCGCCTGGAATCTACAGGCCGCCCTGGCCTTCATCGGCTGGCCGGACTCCTACGCGCCCGGTTTCGAATTGTCGGGGGTGCCGGGCGCGGTGGCAGTGCGCGGCACCGGGCTCCTGTTTCTGATGTGGAACATCGCCTATCTGCTGGCGCTCTGGCAGCCCGTCCGCTACCGGCTGGCGCTGCTCCTGGCTGTGACGATGCAGGCCGTCGGGGTAGTGGGAGAAAGCCTGATCCTGGTCGGCCTGCCGCTGGCGCACGCCACGCTGCGCGCCTCGCTCTTGCGTTTCATCGTCTTCGATGGAATGGGCCTGGCATTGCTCATCCTGGCCTGTTTTCTCGTCAAAAAGCGAGACCATCGATTCGACTCCTGATTTCAACCGAACAAGGACGGACGGCGCGACCGTCGTTGTTTATTTTCTTTTCCTCCTGCGGGAACAATCTCTAGCGCCGGCGCGTCCACTGAACAGGGACAACGCCGGTCCCGCCCACCCTTTACCTTTTTCAGGAGGAAAAGATGAAAACGCCCCGAGAACTTTTTGCCGTCCTTGTGTTGGCCGCCGCCGTCTTGCTGGCTGCCTGCGGCACGCCGCCGGCCCCTACCAACATCCGCCAGACCAACGATACATTTGCGCAGGCTATGCCAGCCGCCGCCCCACAGGCCAAATCGGCACTGGACTCTGGCGCAGGCAACCTCAGCGCAGCGCCAACGGCGGTTCTGCCGACGCCGGAGTCCGTTGCTGGCGGCTCCATCCCGGTTGGCCCCTCTGCGGTCGATCGCAAAGTCATCAAGAACGGACAGATCAAACTACTGGTGGCCGATTCGGATAACGCCATCAATGGCATCACCCAGATTGCCGGGGACGTGGGCGGCTACATCGTCAGTTCACGCGTTTGGTACCAGTCGTATTACGATACAAACTACAAATACGCCACGATCACCATCGGCGTGCCAGCCGACCAGTTCGAGAATGCCATCAACCGCCTGCGCAAGCTGTCGATCCGGGTGGAGGATGAAAACGAAACCGGCCAGGATGTGACCGACCAATACGTAGACTTGCAGGCGCAACTGACCAACTTGCAGGCCACGCGCGACCGCATCCGCGGCTTTCTCGACCAGGCCAAGAACGTGAACGATGCCTTGCAGATCAACCAGCAGCTCTCCCAGGTGGAACAGCAAATCGAGGAGATTCAGGGCAAGATAAATTACCTGTCGAGCCGCGCCGCTTACTCCACGATCACCATCGACCTCGAACCGCAGTTGACGGAAATTACCCCCACCCCAACGCCCACCGCCATTCCCACACCAACCGCCACACCCTGGGCGCCCGGCCAGACTCTCGATGCGGCCCGCGGTACGCTGGTGACGAGTTACCAGGCGATCTTCGAATCGCTGATCTGGCTGGTGGTGGTCGTCCTGCCGTTGCTGGGCCCGCCTGCCCTGATCGTTTGGGCTCTGTGGAAATTCTTCACCCGCAAATCCAACAAACCGGTCGTATAAAAGCCTTGGGAGCAACCAGAACATCCAGGCTCCGCGAGTTTAGCCTCCTCGCGGAGCCCGGATGGCATTACTTCATTTCGTCCGTCTACTTGAAGACAAGCCTACAATTTTAAACGCCAGAACTCGAAAGGCTCTTCGTAGCCTTTGACGAACGATTGGAACGTCTGAGGTCGGAGTTGGTTCTCCTGCAGCCAGGCTTGCACCGACGGATCATCGAAGATTTCTTTGGAGAAGATGACCTCGCCCCCGTCGGACAGGCCCGGCAGGCGCGCCGCAATGTTAACCGCCGAACCGAAATAGTCGAGTCGCTCGTTGAGGGTCACCGCAATGCAGGCGCCGGTATGGATGCCCACTTTGGTATACAACGGCGGCGTTCCCTCGGCGGAAGCAATGGCCGCGTGCGCCCGCCAGATGGCTTTGAAAGCCATTACCGGGCGGTGAAAAACCACCATGACGGCGTCGCCGATGGTCTTGACCACCGCACCGCCCTCCTCGGCGACGGCTTGTTCCAACAAGTCGAAATGCTGGCGCACGCGCCCAAATGCCAGCGCGTCGCCAACCTGACGATAGAGACGCGTCGAATCACGCAAGTCGGTGAACATCAAGACGACGCTCTCGATGCTAATCTCTTCGTCACGCCCCAGGGCTTCGCGTGCGAACAGGTTGCGGAAGACCTGCAAGGAGGTTACGTCGGCGGCGGTGGCGGCGTCGTCGCGCCAGGCAGTCCGCGCCAGTCCCACCGTCTGTGGAGAATCCGTTCGGTTGACGAGATGAAACACAGGGGTGGTCCCGATTTCGAGTTCCCCTTCGGGCCAACCGGCGGGCTCAAGGGGAATCTCCACATCCAAGGCCCCGTGTGGACGGACCAGCACTGGGAGTTCGCTGCCCAGCCCCGAAGCGGATAGCGCAAAGCGACCTGCTTCCAGGATGGTGGGCACGTCCACCTGTTCATCCACGGCCAAGTCTTTGGTGACAACCACATGCGGCTCGGACTGCGGCCCGGCGACACAAAAGACCATGTTGGCCGGCAAAGGGCGCACAGCCGGATTGGGCCGGAAGACGACCTCCACCTGCCGGTCGAAGTTGACACTGAAGTCAATGTTGCAATAGTCGCAGTGAGAGTGGTTATGCACGTCTCGCAGGCTTTCATGTCCCTCACTGACGCCGCGACACATGGGGCACAACAATTCCCAACGCAGATCGAGCACACCGGCGCGCGCCGCATACAGGAATAGTTCCAACACCTCGCGGCGGGGCAATTTCCAGTAATCGGCCAACTGATAGGGGCGCAGCCGTTGGACGGAGATTTCGTCGGCGTGTTCGAGCAAGTGCGCCAAATAAGTAAAGATTTCTGGCACGGTTCAAAAGAGTTCAAAAAGAGATCGTGGCACCTTTACAAATTATGCAATAGACTGTGGTCGGGTACAAACGAAGTAGCCCCGACAGAGCGGGTAGGATGGTAGCTTGGCGGTAAAAATG
>JBJKRF010000164.1:0-16448 GCA_046704785.1 Anaerolineales bacterium
GCCAGAGTATAACAACCGCCCACATCAGGGCCTGGCGATTCCGGGGTTGTCACCCAACGAATTCGCCAAGCGTATCTGGCTCATGTAACTATGTTGTTAATGTGCAAGATGATACTGACTAAGACACAATTGGCGCATTTTGCAAGAGTTGTCTTAAAAAGACTTCGACCGCACCTTGTGGTTTTTCCAGGAACCAGTTGGTACCGTAAACATTTGCCGGCCGTAAAATGATCGGGCAAATCCCTTTTGGAATACAAAAATAGTGGATGCTATGCTCCAGCATGAGCTTGGCTTTGCCATACGCAGAGATGGGTTGGGTAGGATGGCTCTCGCGAATTGGTAATTCCCTGGCGATACCGTAAACGGTGCCGCCGGACGAGAAAAACAAGAACGTTCCCAACGACTTTTTCCTTAATCCGGCAAGCAATTTGAGCGTCGGTATAACCGTTTCGCGTATTTCCTGGGTCAGGCTTTTGACTCGGATATTAGGGCGTGAACCATGCGCCAGATGGATGCATACGTCTGCTTGGGCGATGATTTCGAGGGTCGCTTTCGTTTGCGCAATCGATAAGTCGAAAATCTGTACAGCTCTGCTGGCAGCCTTCCAGCGCCGCTGTTTGCGCTCGTTATATCGGTCGATAATTTTGACAGTCCAGCCATCTCCGAGCAACATTGTTGTAAGTTCGCTGCCAATAAAGCCTAATCCGCCCAACAATACAATCGTTTTGCTTGCCATCCATGACCCCTTAGGTACCATGATTTTCTCACAATTGACGGAAAAAGCAAGGACTTTTTGGAGTTTCCCGTCGTGCCATAGCCTGTAAAATGTCCGGGCCGCTTGCTGAAGGATTGGGCACTCCCTGATTTTAACAGACGTGCCACGCTTCTGTCTGAAAGGAGCGTGGCACATCATGGCTTTGCAAACACCCCGCATGACATGTTATTGTCGTGCCATGCCTGCCTAACAAATTCTCGGTAGCATCTCTCCCATTAATACGTCGACCACGCGCATCGAACCGATGGTCGTCTTCATCAATACGCGCCCCGACGGCGCTGTACTGATCTCGCCGATCTGTGTGGCTTCTTCGCCGTAGGGGGTGCGGTGCATGGCGTCCAGTACTTTTTGGGCGTCTTCACGGGCCACGATTGCCAGCAGTTTGCCCTCGTTGGCGATATATAACGGATCGAAGCCGAGCATCTCGCAAACGGAGACCACCGCCGGGCGCACCGGGATGGAGGTTTCGTCGAGCGTGATGCACACCTCGGACTGCCGGGCGATCTCGTTCAGCGTGGTGGCTACGCCGCCGCGGGTGGGGTCGCGCAGCACGTGGACGTTCGGGCTGGCCTCCAGCATGGCCGCAACCAAATGGTTGAGCGGCGCACAGTCGCTCTGAATGTCGGTCTCGAATCCCAACTCGCCGCGCGCCGCCAGGACAGCCACGCCGTGGTCGCCGATCGGGCCGCTCAACAGGACGGCGTCGCCGGGACGGGCCTGCGCCCCGCCGATTTCCAGCCCCGCACGGACGATGCCCACGCCGCTGGTGTTGACGTACAACCCGTCGGCTTTGCCCCGTTGGACGACCTTGGTATCCCCCGTCACGATCTGCACCCCCGCTTCGGCGGCGGCTTCCCGCATCGAAGCGGCGACGCGTTCCAGGGTGGCCAGCGGTAGGCCCTCTTCGAGAATGAATCCGGCCGTCAGGTAGAGCGGCGTCGCTCCCATCATGGCGACATCGTTGACCGTCCCGCAGACGGCCAGGCGACCGATGTCGCCGCCGGGGAAGAAAAGCGGCGCAACCACGTGCGAATCGGTGCTGATTGCCAGCCGTCCGACGGGCATATCCACCAGCGCGCCATCGTTGGCGGCGGCCAGCGCGGGGTTGTCGAAGGCCGGCAGGAACGTTTTCGCAATCAGGTCGGCAGCCATTTTGCCGCCCGCGCCGTGGCCCATGACGATCTGTTCATTGTGCGTTAGCGGCAGCGGGCAGACGCCGCCTTCCACGTTAAGTTCATCCATATTGTTACCGTCCATATTTGTAATACGCGGCGCAAGCGCCTTCGGACGAAACCATCGTAGCGCCCAGCGGGTGTTCGGGCGTGCACTGCACCCCGAAGGCGGGACAATCGTGTGGTTTCTTGCGCCCCTGCATAATCTGCCCGGCGATGCACAGCGGCGACTCTTTGGGCGTGATGCGCGCCACGTCGAAACGCTTCTCGGCGTTGAACGCGTCGAACTCGGGGCGCAGGCACCAACCGGACATGGGGATGGCGCCGATGCCGCGCCAGTTACGGTCGCATTCTATGAAGACTTGCGCGATGAAGTTTTGAGCGGATTTGTTGCCATCGAAGGTGACGGCGCGGCTGTAGGCGTTTTCCACTTCGACGCGGCCCGCTTCGAGCATACGCACCGTTGCCAGCACACCATCGACGAGGTCGAGCGGCTCGAAGCCGGTTACCGTCATCGGCACGCGATATTTCTGCGCCATTTCGGGATATTCCCAGTAGCCCATCACGGCGCAGACATGCCCGGCCAGCAGGAAGCCCTGCACGCGACTGGCGGGCGATCCCAGGATGGCGTTGATGGCCGGCGGAACACGCACGTGTGAAACCAGCACGCTGAAGTTCTTGAGCCCTAAAGCCCTGGCTTGCAGCACCGACATGACGTTGGCGGGTGCGGTGGTCTCGAAGCCGATGGCAAAAAAGACTACTTGTTTATCAGGGTTCTGCTGGGCAAGACGCACCGCGTCGAGCGGCGAGTAGACCACGCGCACGTCGCCGCCCTGCGCCTTGACGGAAAACAGGTCGCGTTCGGAGCCGGGCACGCGCAGCATGTCGCCGTAGGAGGTGAAGATCACGTCGGGGCGCGCGGCAATCGCCAGAGCGCGGTCGATCTGTTCGAGCGGCGTCACGCATACCGGGCAGCCCGGCCCATGGACGAGTTCGACCTCGTCGGGCAATAACTGGTCGAGGCCGCTGCGTACGATGGAATGGGTCTGCCCCCCGCAGATTTCCATCAATACCCAGTGCTGGGTGACCGTGCGACGGATTTCGTCCAGCACGCCTTTGACCAGTTCAGCATTACGGAATTCGGTCACGTATTTCATGGTGGAAGTGTCCTGTTCTGGCGCGAAGTGCTTTAAGTAGGGGCGGTTCCCAGTTGAGGGCCAAGCTCTTCGTTGATGTCGGAAATTTCTTTTAGGAGCGCCAGCGTCTGCAGGGCTTCTTCTTCGCTCAAGACGTTAAGCGCGAAACCAACGTGGATGATGGTGTAGTTGCCCACACTGGCTTCGGGCACGTAGGCCAGGCAGGCCTCGCGCATGACCCCGCCGCCGAAGTCGACTTTGCCCATGCGCAGCCCCTCTTTTTCGTAGATGTCAACAATTTTTCCGGGTACACCCAAGCACATAAGAACCTCCGTTCAAAGGCTGAAAGATCGGGAACTGGTTTGTAACCTGTTGCGCTTTCAGCGTTTCTTCAATTTTTGAGCCGCGACTACCGCCTGGCCCAAGGCCAAACCGCCGTCGTTGGTGGGCACCTGGCGGTGGATGTAGACGGTGAAACCTTGTTTGTCGAGCAGTTTCAGCGTTTTTTCCAACAAGGTGACGTTTTGCCATACGCCGCCGGAGAGCGCCACTTCCGAGATGTCGAAGTCGTCGCTCAGGTGCAGGCACAGGCCTGTGACCAGGTGCGCCAGCCCGTTATGGAAACGCGCCGAGATTTTCGGAACGGCTACGCCTTGCAGCACGTCGGCGACCAACGCTTCGATGGCCGGTTCCGGCGTGATCTTTCCGCCCTGGAAAGAGAATTCGTAGCGGCCATTTTCGTCGGGGTCGACCAGCGCTTCGAATTCGATGGCTGCCTGGGCCTCGTAGTTGACCTGTTCGCACACGCCCGTCAGGGCGGCGGCGGCGTCGAACAGGCGTCCCATGCTGGACGTCAGCGGGGCGTTGAGTCCGTGTTCGAGTTGGGCGCGGATGGCGGTGCGATCTTCGTAGCACAGGTCTTCATGGGTCGGCAGGGCTTCGTCCCAGTCCAGGCCCAGGGCGTAGAGCAAGCCCAGGGCTGTGCGAGAAGGGCGACGGGTGGCTGCATCTCCGCCGGGGAGCGGGAAATACGTCAGATGCGAGACGCGCTGAAAGCCAGCGTAGTCCGCGATCAGGAATTCCCCGCCCCAGATGGCTCCGTCGGTGCCGTAGCCGGTGCCGTCGAAAGATACGCCGATGACCGGGCGCGAGCCGTCCAACTTGTGTTCGGCCATGACGGAGGCGATGTGGGCGTGGTGGTGTTGCACGCTGACCACCGGCAGGTTTTCCCGTTCTGCGCGCTCCACTGCATAGCGGGTGGACAGGTAGTCGGGGTGCAAGTCGCAGGCGATGGCAGTGGGTTTGACGCGGAACAGGCGTTCGAAATGTTCGATGCCCTGCTCGAAGGAGTTCAGGGTTTCGTAGTTTTCCAGGTCGCCAATATGGTGGCTCAAGAAGGCGTACGGACCGTTGGTGAGGGCAAACGTGTTCTTGAGTTCTGCACCTGTTGCCAAGAACGGCGGCATTTCCCGAGGCAGGTCGATGGGCGTGGGCACGTAACCACGCGAACGCCGGATGGGATAGGGGCTGCCATCGAAAATGCGCATCACAGAGTCATCCGTGCGGATGTGGATGTCGCGGTCGTGCATTAGGAAGGCATCGGCCAGATCGGAGAGCCGCTCGCGGGTCTCCACGTTGTCTGTGCAAATGGGCTCTTCCGACAGGTTCCCGCTGGTCATAACCAATACTTGTGGCACGCCAACCTGGCGTTCGAGCAGCAGGTAATGTAGCGGTGTGTACGGCAGCATCACGCCTAACGTAGTTTGACCGGGAGCAATGTCGCGGGTGATGTTGGACTCTCGCCGGCGACGCAGCAGGACGATGGGATGCGCCGGCGACTCGAGCAAGGCGCGCTCTTGGTCGTTGAGATGGCAGTGCAGCCGAATGGTTTCAATATCGGGCATCATGACGGCAAAGGGCTTATCCACACGCAGTTTGCGACGACGCAACTCGGCGACTGCTTGTGGGTTGGTGGCATCGCACGCTAAGTGAAACCCACCCAGGCCTTTGACGGCCACGATTTTGCCTTCGTTCAGCAGACGGCGCGTTTTCGGAATGGCTTCCTCACCAATCAGGATCATCTGGGCGTGACGGTCGCCGCTTCCATCGGCCAGGTGCGATTTTTCTTCCAACCAGACGCGCGGGCCGCAGTTCTCGCAGGCTACCGGTTGGGCGTGAAAGCGCCGGTTGGCGGGATCGTGATATTCGGCGGCGCAGTCCGGGCACATCTCGAAAGGCGCCATGGTGGTCTGCGGACGGTCGTAGGGGATGTCTTTGATGATGGTGAATCGCGGGCCGCAGTTCGTGCAGTTGATGAACGGGTAACGGTAGCGCCGGTCGTCTGGATCAAAGAGTTCGCGCAGGCAGTCGGAGCAGATTGACACGTCTGGTGAAATGGGCTGGAAGGCATTGGGAACGGCTTCCGAGGCGAGAATCTCGAAGTGGGAAAAGCCCCTGGCCGGAAGCTCGTTGTGCGTAAACGTGTCGATACGCGCCAGGGGCGGCGCTTTTTCCTGTAACAAGCGTATGAAACGCCTCAGAACCGTTTTGCTCCCGTCTACCTGGATGTCGACCCCTGAGGAGGTATTCCGTACCCAGCCGGTCAGCTTTAAATCCGTGGCAAGCCCGTAGACGAACGGACGAAACCCCACCCCTTGAACGATACCGGTAATATGAATGCGGGTGCCGTATTTCTTTGCCATGGGTCAGTTAAACTCAAGAAGGATGATTTGAGCGATAGGTTTGTACCTGCGCTTCGAGCCAGTTCAGCCAGGCGGGGAGACCCTCGCCGGTGTGGCAGGACAGCGCGAACGTCACTACGCCCGGATTGAGCACTTCGATGCCCTGCCGAAAATAATCCATGCGGAAGGGAACGTAAGGTAGCAAGTCGATTTTGTTGATGACCACCACATCCACGCCGCGGTACATGCCCGGATACTTATAAGGCTTGTCGTCGCCCTCCGGGATGGAGGCCACCAGTATGTTCTTATGCGTGCCCAGCGCAAAACTGGCCGGGCAAACCAGGTTGCCAACGTTTTCCACGATGAGCAGATCGAGCGAAGCCAGTTCGAGCTGCGCGAGCGCCGACTGAAGCATAACGGCGTCCAGGTGGCATTCGCCGCCGGTGTTGATTTGGACGGCCAGCGCACCGGCGGCAGCGCCGCGGTCGGCGTCGAGGCTGGTGGCGATATCGCCATCGACCATGCCCAGGCGCAGGCGTCCGGACAACCCGTGAGCGGTTCGCTCGACGAGCGAGGTTTTTCCCGCTCCGGGCGAAGCCATAAAATTGACGGCAAACACCCGCGCAGCGTCCAGTTTGCGGCGGTTATCCTGGGCGAGGTTGTCGTTGGCGCTCAGAATTTTTTCTACGACGGGGATGCGCTCAGGCATGGACTTTTTCTCCGCTTTCCACATCGATTGCCTCGAGGTAAAACTCCTCGCCGTGTATGACCTTGACGTTCCGTCCGCCGCATTGTGGGCAGACCAGGTCATCGGCGTTGGGGCTGTATTGGTTGTCGCAGCCCAGGCACAGCAAGCGTATCGGAACGCGCCGGAAATGAAGCGTGGCGCCTTCGGCCAGCGTGTTCTGGCTGATGATGTCCCAATAGAATTGTACCGAATCATCGACGATGCTGGACCACTCGCCAAGTACCAGGTACAGGTCGGTAATGGATTGCACATGATGCGTCTGCGCGTGGCGTTCGGCAATTTCGAGAATACTTTGCGTAACTGCGAGTTCGTGCATAGGGCTGCTCCGTAGCCTATCTTAGCCAGAATTATGAAATCGGCGGAGTGACAAATGTAATCAAAAAAGGTAATAATTCGGATGATATTGGGGGGATTGCTCGTGAATCAAAAGCGCCGCTTATTAGGCGGCGCGAAAGGGAGCTGGCCTCGATCCTTTGTGATTCTGCGCTTACCAGGAGACTGCCGGTTGGGCCGGGTCGAGCGTTGGTAAGAATTGAGGCGCTTTTCGGACCTTGGTAGCCTGCTCGAAAGCGTAGGCGTACGAGAGCAAGCGGGCCTCCGTCCAGGGCGGGCCGAAGAACGAGAGTCCCACCGGTAGCCCAAAAACGTATCCGGCCGGGACGGTAACATGCGGGTAGCCAGCCACAGCGGCCGGCGACGAGCAACCGCCGCCGTAGTGATCCCCGTTGACCCAATCGATGCTCCAGGCCGGGCCGCTCGTTGGGGCCACGAGGGCGTCCAGGCTGTGTTGCTGCAACACGGCATCGATGCCCTCGCTGCGGGCGTAGCGCTGATCCCTGGCGAGTGCGCGCAAATATTTCTTCTGCGTCAACGGGCCTTTCTTCTGGGCGGCCAGCATGTGTTCCTGCCCGAAATACGGCATGACGCTGTCTGCGTGCAGATCGTTGAAGGCGATCACGTCGGCCAGGGATTTCACCGGTACGTCGGGGTTGCGCGCGGAAAGATACAGGTTCAGGTCGGTCTTGAATTCGTAGAGCAGCACTTCCAACTCGGATTTGCCAAATTTGGACTCGGTGTCGAGGTTGGCCGGGTCGATCAGAATCGCCCCCAGCGATTTGAGCACTTCGAGCGTGTGTTCCATGAGTTGGTCTACGCCGGGATGGAATCCGAAATAATTCCGCGAGACCCCGATGCGCACGCCTTTTAAAGCCTCCAGGCGCAGCAAACGGGTGTAGTCCGTTTCGACATGGCTGGCGCTCTCCGCCGTGGCCGGGTCCCGTTTATCGGGGCCGACCATGGCCCCCAGCAGCAACGCCGCATCGGTAACGGTACGTGCCATCGGGCCGGCGGTATCCTGGCTGTGGGCGATGGGCACGATTCCCGAACGGCTGACCAGCCCCAGGGTGGGTTTGAGTCCCACGATTCCGTTGATGGAAGCCGGGCACACCACCGAGCCGTCGGTCTCGGTGCCCACGGCGACCACGCAGAAGTCGGCGGCCACGGCTGCGCCCGACCCGGAACTGGAGCCGCAGGGACTGCGGTCGAGCGCGTAGGGGTTCCTGGTCTGCCCACCGCGACTGGACCAGCCGCTCGTCGAACGCGAGGAGCGGAAGTTGGCCCATTCGCTCAGGTTGGTTTTGCCCAACAGCACGGCTCCCGCGGCGCGCAGCCGTTCGACCAGGAAGGCGTCGCGCGGGGCGACCGAGCCCGCTAGCGCCAGGGACCCGGCGCTGGTTTGCATACGGTCGTGTGTGTCGATATTGTCTTTGATGAGAACGGGGATGCCGTGCAAGGGGCCGCGCATTTTCCCGGCCTGGCGTTCGCCATCCAGAGCGGCGGCGATGGCCGGGGCATCGGGATTGGTCTCGATCACGGCGTGGACGGCAGGGCCGCCCGAGTCGAGTTTTTCGATGCGGTCGAGATACAATTCGACAAGCTGCGCGGATGTCAAGCCTCCGTGCTGTAGCTTTTCCTGAAGCGCTGTGATCGTGTATTCGGGCATACCCTCCTCCAGCGCCGGTCAGCGGCCTGACCGGGGAATCATTGTCCGCCGCGGATGTAGTGTTCGAGCTGCGAGATCATGAATTTCTGTTCGTGGACCACGGCATGCAGCACATCGCGGATGGATATCACGCCCAGCAGTTTGGTTCCGTCATAGACGGGCAGGTGCCGGATGTTTTTGTCGTTCATGATCGCCATGCACTCTTCGAGCGGCTGGCCGGCTTCGACGTAGAGCACCTCGCCGGTCATCACGTCCTGTACGTGGGTATTGGCGGCGTTTCGCCCCAGAATATCGAGCTTGCGCACCAGGTCGCGTTCGGAGAGAATGCCGGTTACTTTCCCCTCCGCTGTTTTTACCAGCAACGCGCCGATGTTATGCTCTGCCATCAGCTTCATGGCCTCCAGCGCGGTGGCGTCGGGGGGGACATAAAGAATGCCCTCACTATGTTTGGAGTTAAGCAAATCGCGAGCCGTGGACATGTTCTTCTCCTCTTGTCGGATTAGGGTTTAAAGCATTGCCGCAATAGGTAAGGAGAAAGGGGTGCGGAGCACTTCGTGCGCCCACACCCATGTTTTCCCTTGATTGAAAATACATTTGAAATCAGTGTACAGGAATTAAATCGGCCTGTCAACAAAGTACCAGGCTTCACGAAGAGAGAGGCTGCCTGGGCCTTTACGTCTGCTCTCCTGCTACGGGAAATCTCAAGAAGTCTGTCAGCGCGTGGCAGCCATCTTTTTGTGCACATGCCCGTTTGGACCAAGCGCAGGCGACGGTGGCGACGGCGTATGCCGTCGCGCGGGTGGTGTACCGGATGCTGAAATATCAGGTGGAATATGAACCTTTAAGTGTGGCCGAATATGAAAAACGATATCGAAGCCAGCAAATCAAGTACTTGGAGCGAAGAGCCCATAAGCTTGGTCTTCAATTGCTCTTGTCCCTTTACCTTTTCGGGTTCGGGTAAGTTGTTCGCCTCGGAGTCATTTACCCTGAACTCCGGCCATCTCAGATGGCAATTCATTCTGTGCGTGACACGGCGCACACTTTCACCGCACACGGCTCAAGCCGCCTCAAACGCCCTTCTTAGGGGGCGCGCTACAACAATCGTAGTATTGATTATAGGGCAAGTTTTGGAAAATGGAGCGCCGAAAACGACGGGGTTGGCATAAAGTCGCTTAAGGTGTCGGCCACTGCTCTTAAGCGGCTTGCGAAGAATTTTGAGCTTCTGCCATCGCAGATGAAATAATCTCATCCTTTACGCCTTTCTTTCGCAGGCTTTCGATCAGTGCTGAAAGTTCTACGCTACTTTCAAATCGCTCAAGGTCGGTTCGCAATCCTTGGCCGATATATGCCTTGATCAAGGCCTGATAACCGGAGAATCCAAGCAAGGGCGCGACCCGCTTTAAGTCATCGATGACGTCATCAGGAATGCGGATGCTGACCATCGTCATCTGGCGATCTCTTCGTAAACGCTGGGCGAGTTTATTGGTTTTCATAGTTTTCTCTCTCTCTGTGGTTGTTACTAATCGGGCGGAGATAATACGAATAATGTCGTTACGCATCACGTAAATGACGTACAACAATTGCCAGTTCGTACTCAACCCAATAATGGTCTCTCGAAGCTCTCCGCCGACGCTTTCATCGGCAAGATAACATACGAATGGGTCGAAAAACGATTCGCAAGCCAACTCAAACGTAACGCCATGCTTGTGAAGATTGCTCGCAGCTTTCTGGCTATCCCACTCAAAGGCAATGTTGTGGAGCGAGTATTTGACCTTCATCGAGCTAAGTATAGCAATCTGTATATACTATGTCGATACGTATTCTGTGGCAAAAAAACTATAAATCTGAAAATTGCTCGTTTTGCTCTGGTTGTGCCGGATTTTTTAGCTTTCTCACCGTCCCCTTCTCTCTCCTTCCCCGAAATCGGGTAGGGAGTTTCACGAGTACCGCAACTTCCCTAAGTTGTAGGGTTGCATTCTGAATTTCTTCCCCGAAAACCAGACCTTGCATTCTCCATTTTTATAAAGTTGCGGCACTAGGCATTCTGCCTTCTGACGACATCAAAGAGCGATGGGCACGCCCATCGCTCTTTGATGTTTTGGCTACGGCCTGGCCAGGTCGAAACGGTCGAGATTCATGACTTTATCCCAGGCCGCTACAAAGTCGTGTAGGAATTTCTCTTGCGAATCCTTGCATCCGTAGACTTCCGCCAGAGCCCGCAGTTGGGAGTCGGAACCGAAGATCAAATCGACACGTGTGCCGCTCCATTGCAAATCGCCCGTCTTGCGGTCGCGTCCCTCGAACACAGCCTCGTCTGCCGAGCTCGCCTTCCACTCCGTCCCCATATCGAGCAGGTTGACGAAGAAATCATTGGTCAGCGCCTCCGGCCGCTTCGTAAAGACGCCGTGCTGCGTCTGCCCATAGTTGCTGTTGAGGACGCGCATCCCGCCGATAAGCACCGTCATCTCCGGCGCGGTCAGCGTCAGCAGTTGCGCCCGGTCGATCAGCAGCTCCTCGGCCGATACCGCGAATTGGGCCTTGAGGTAGTTGCGGAATCCGTCGGCCACCGGTTCGAGCACAGCAAAGGAGTTCACATCGGTTTGCTCTTGGGATGCGTCCATGCGCCCCGGCGTAAAGGGAACTTTCACAGTTTGGCCGGCATTCTTGGCTGCTTGCTCGACGCCTGCGCAACCGGCCAGTACGATCAGGTCGGCGAGAGAGACCTTCTTGTCGCCGGACTGCGCAGTATTGAACGCGCTCTGGATGCTTTCCAGGCTGTCGAGGACTTTTGCCAGTTGGGTGGGCTGGTTGACCTCCCAATCTCTTTGCGGCGCCAGACGAATCCGCGCGCCGTTCGCCCCGCCGCGCTTATCGGAGCCGCGGAACGTGGAAGCCGACGCCCAGGCCGTCGAAACCAGTTCCGACACGGATAAACCCGAAGCCAGGATTTTCTCTTTGAGGGCAGCAATATCCTGTTCATCGATCAATGGGTGATTGACGGCAGGAATGGGGTCTTGCCAGATGAGTTCTTCGTCCGGAACCTGCGGGCCGAGGTAACGCGTACGAGGGCCCATGTCGCGATGTGTCAACTTGAACCAGGCGCGGGCAAACGCATCGGCGAATTTGTCCGGATTCTCGTAGAAGCGCCTGGCAATCTTTTCGTAAACAGGGTCAAAGCGCAAGGAAAGGTCGGTGGTCAACATGGACGGCGCGCGATGTTTTGACGAGTCCTGCGCATAGGGCACCGTATTGGCCCCCGCGCCATCCTTGGGCGTCCACTGATAAGCGCCGGCTGGACTTTTGGTGAGTTCCCATTCATAGCCGAACAGATTTTCGAAGAAGTTGTTGCTCCACTTCGTCGGCGTTGTGGTCCAGGTGACTTCCGGGCCGCCGCCAATCGTATCGTCGCCCTTGCCGCTGCCAAAACTGCTTTTCCAGCCGAGGCCTTGCTCCTCGATACCGGCGGCCTCGGGCTCAGGGCCGACGAGCGCCGGGTCGCCGGCGCCGTGAGTTTTGCCGAAGGTGTGCCCACCGGCGATGAGGGCGACCGTTTCCTCGTCGTTCATAGCCATGCGGGCAAAAGTCTCGCGGATGTCCCTAGCGGCTGCGAGTGGGTCCGGTTTGCCGTTCGGCCCTTCCGGGTTGACATAGATGAGACCCATCTGCACGGCAGCCAGCGGATTCTCGAGTTCCCGGTCTCCGCTATAGCGCTTGTCGCCGAGCCAGGTCTCTTCGGTGCCCCAGTAGGTGTCTTCCTCCGGCTCCCAGACGTCCGCGCGCCCGCCGGCAAAACCGAAGGTCTTGAAGCCCATCGATTCCAAGGCGCAGTTGCCGGCCAGAATCATCAAGTCGGCCCAGGAGATCTTGTTGCCATATTTCTGCTTGATGGGCCAGAGCAAGCGGCGCGCCTTGTCGAGGTTTACATTGTCGGGCCAACTGTTGAGCGGCGCGAAGCGTTGTTGGCCGGTTCCGGCGCCACCACGACCGTCGCCGGTGCGGTAGGTGCCTGCGCTGTGCCATGCCATCCGGATGAAGAGCGGTCCGTAGTGGCCGAAGTCGGCAGGCCACCATTCCTGAGAGTCCGTCATCAATGCGTAGAGGTCCTTCTTCAAGGCCTCGAAGTCGAGCTTCTTGAATTCCTCTGCGTAGTTGAACGCCTCACCCATGGGATTGGATAAAGGAGAGTTTTGACGAAGAACCTTGAGGTTCAACTGGTTGGGCCACCAGTCCTGATTCGATCTACCTCTGCCCGTTACTGGGCATTTGCTATCTTCCATGAATCGTTACTCCTTTCGTTGTGTGAATTGTTGAACGGCGTTCTCCCAATTGCGCTTTTTGATAAATGCCAGCGGATGGGTATCGCTAATCCTCAAAGATGATCCTTATCCATCTTGCCCTCAAAAAAGAGACGATCCGCCCTATTTCTTGCAATTCGGGCATAGCCATAGCGATTTGAGGGCGCAGAATCGTATGCCCCGTTGCTTCCTCCAGCTTTCTGGCAGTAATCCATTGGCTAAAAACGGAGGGCCCATGGATGAAAAGTGTGCGAGGGATGTCACGGCGAGAAGTCGCACTTTGGCGACGAAGCAGTCTCCTTCGTCAAAAGGTTAGATTGCTTCACTCGCGAAGAACGCTCGTTCGCAATGACATGCACACTTTCAATCGATGAGCCAAACGGAGTTCAGAACCTATTCTCAAGTCGCTCCCTGGCGTTGACGAATAATCACTGTTGGTTAGTATACCCTCTCCAGTCTCGCTTTTAAAGGATGCTCTCCCGTTTTTAACGGGAAACATGAGAATTTTTAACGCAAAGCCGCAAAGTTTTTGCACAAGAAAGCCAAGTCCCGCGCTTCTTTGCGGGATTGCGTTAAAGCTTTTCCCGTTAATTATGGGAGAGTCACTTCATCCTGCTAATTCCCAGAGGACCAATTCGTACCTCAAACAGGTTCTGGTCGACTTGCCAAGGAAATAAGCCCTTCAAGCAAAAGTCCAATAAGCGAAAACATGACCCACACCGATAGGGCCACGTTTGTCTCGAACGTTATCAGGTTGGACACCAGTTCGTTCAGCGAATGGGCCCCAGAAGCCTCACCCGTCAACGCAGGAATAGCATTCACGACACCAAGCGTCAACGTAAGCGCATAAGAAGTCACTACCCAAAGTAAAAAGGTCGCTAACAATCCACTGACGATAGCGCTGGCAAAGTAATCAAGAAAATAAGCTGCAGGCACAATTCCTTCTTTAGCCAAGGATGGTTTTTCGACAGCAAACCAACCGAGAATGCCACCGCCTATGACAGGCAGGAAAAACACCACGGCATAATAGATTAAGGGTAACAACCATTCATTTCCATCAAATGCGATCAACTGTCCGAATTGGTGAGCACTGGTGACAGTGCTCGTTAAAAAGTAACCGATGGTAATAATCCCGCCTGCGGCTGCCAGGCCGGAGATGACAGAAAAACAAGATCGCGGGCGCAATACCCACCAGCGCCTCAACCAGGGCAGGATTGTTCCAATGCCAAATGCATCTATCCCTAACTGAATAGCCACCGGCAAATCCAGAATTGCCTGGGGAAAGCTAAAGGATGTTATTTTGTATTGGGTGATCGTCTTCCAAACAAGGTCGGGCAGGATGGATAGAACTGCAATTGTCGCCACAATCACAATTGGTGCTTGCATCAATAAAAACATAGATGGGAAGGTAAATAAACGTCCGGGTAGAGATTTGGGAGCAGGCCCTATTCTTAACTGAGCCGAACGGGCCAGCAAGCTGCCTGCTACCCCGGCAAGAGCCCCTGCTGCCATAAACGCCCACAGAATTTCTTGCATCCGCCAGGGTATTCCTGTCACTACGTTTACCATCAATCGGTTGAGTTGCTCTTCGCTGGTCTGATGTAAACCGAACTGGAGCAATGGCTCAATGCCGAGCAGACTGGCTATCACTGTTCCCGCCAGAAGATAAGTAACCGTTGAAGCCAGAATCCCTACCGCGAGACCGATTTGTATCGATCCTCGCCAGGTATCCTTCCACCCCCAGGCGGTAGCAAGTGTGCCGCTCATTAGAATAATCAACGAACAGAAAATAAAGCCCAGGGGAACAATCCAGTCAGGCGAACTTGACCATTCCGAGATATATTTAGCTGGCCAGGCCTGCATAAAGGTAAAATGCAGTGCTGCTGTACATACCAGACCGGCAACTATCCCGCAAAAGATCGTTCGGGTATGCATAGAACCCCTCCTATGAAATAAGAGTACAACATTTGGATAGGCCTTAAGGAAGTTTGCCGAACAGGTGCAAAATTCTGGATGTAGATGAGGCGCAGGTTGAGCTATTGATACATGACCAACTGGTTGCCTTGCCAGTCGGGGCCATCTTGCAGGTTATACAGACGATGATGCTTCGGTCGTCCCAGGGATGTGTTTCCAGCAGCTCGATACATCCCAGTACGAAATTGGGGGATGGAGAGCTGTTGTCACTGGCCGGGGAATCTGATCCGTGATTGGCCCAAATCCTTCACGAAAAGAAAAGTCACTCCTAGCGCAAACAACGCTATTGGCAACGCCACAAAAACCGCCCCGACTTCTCGGATGGAAAAGCCAACCTTGCCAAATATGCCGACACGCACATCCGACGACATGTTAAGGTGCGAAGCGCAAAAAGCCCTTACGACGGCGACTGGCCCTACTGGATTAATCGCCTGGGAAAAGACCCTTCCAAATCCAACCGGGTAATTGCGTTGCTCAAGAACCAACTTGGCCGTTGTTTGTACTGCGGACTGCATTTCATCTCAAATGACCACATCGAAATCCACCATCGCAACGGCAACCACAGCGACAACGCCGTTACCAATTTGGCTTTGTTACATGGTCATTGCCATGATGAAGTCCACCGAATAAAGCCTGCCTTGAGCGCAGTCGAAGAGTACTCGTGACAAAGAGCCTGTTATCTGAAGAGCTCCGCTGCGCGTGAAGGGAAACCCTGCCCTGACGTTCTTACGGGGTTCACGTCCGGTTCGGTACTGGCGGCAGGGTCAGTGACATCGTCCCCGAAGTGGAACGGAGTGGGATGGCCCTGCCGACCGTAATTGGGCCGCACGTTAGAGCAGACTTTACGATTACGAAGGCATCTGTACTCATATCTTCCCTGACTAACGTGAGAAGAAATACGACAAAAAGATACCCATTGCCAAAATGCCTGCGAAGAATACAATTTTCCCTGACAAGCTTTGGTTAAATACCTTGCTCTTGACGAACAAACCGTATCCTAACACCAGATTGAGAAATCCCCAAAGCACGTTAGAAAGGTGCTCAGCAAACCCATTTCCCAAGGCGTACCCAAATGGCGCAGGGAATTGCTCGCCAGAGATACCATGGGAAAAGTGAGCGAGGGCATTCGTGAACAGAACTCCGCTGAAAAAGCACAAGAGATAGCTAACCCAAACGTTAGTACCAGTAGCTTGACCTTCATCCTGCTCCTTGCGCTGAAAGAGGCGAGGTGCGAGTCGAATCACCAAGACAATAAGGGCAACTGCGACGAGTGCGGATGCAGGATGTTGAAATAGGCTTGAAATAAGATTCATGGACGCACCATACAAATAATATTTCTCAGATCAAGAACTACATCAATACACGATCTTTTTGGCTGCGGGTCGGGTAAGGAGGCGGCGTCACCGTCGCCCCCTCCCCTATTCCGGTCGGCGGGATGGTTGCCCACCCCACCGACCATGTTTAGGTGCTCATTTAGTATCCTTACAGCATTTTAGCTCATAGCCGTAATACGACAAGGGTGCATCTCTGAAAACGCAAATGACTCCACTGCAAAAAGGATAGGACAAAGCTCCTCCAAATTGCACCCTCCTCAAAAGGGGAGGAGTTTAATATAATCAGAGCAAACCAACCTAAGCGGAGAAACCCATGTTCAAAAAGAACCAG
>JBJKRF010000165.1:0-11217 GCA_046704785.1 Anaerolineales bacterium
GGTGTGTCCTGATAAATCATCGTCTGCTCACTGGTGAAAGTCCAGTTCTGGTAAGGGTCAGGCCGCCAGATAGCAGGCAACCAATGCAGCCGGGCGACTGGTTGTGTTGAAGCGTTGTAACTCCCTGAGAAAGGGAAGCAAAGCAGCAGCCCGTAACATAAAGTGAAACTTGCAGCACCGACATGTTAGCCCTGAAAAGGGAGCAAGAGAGAGCCGAGCCTGTCACGCATGGTGAAGGCAACAGAAGCGGTGTAGAACCTGAAAAGCAGCCGTGAAGAACTCTCCGGTGTAGGGAGTGCGGGATGTTGTGAAAGTAGACGATGGAACAGGAGAGGTCTCATTCGGTCAATGGCACAGAGCCATAGCAACAGAAGGTATAAGCCGCAAGGCGAAATCCTGATGGATGCCGGATGAGAAGTCGGAGGAGATCATAGTACCGCAGATAGGCAAGACAACAGAACTTGCCAGGAGGGAAGGGTCTCTACTTCAACCAGGTTCAGCGAGGAAGTAAGTGACGGTGCATGCCGGAAGGCCAACCACACCACAAGACAAATCACGAGAACTCCAGCGCAAACTATACCTGGCGGCCAAGAGGAGCAGGAACCGTCGGTTTCATGCGCTCTATGACCGCATATTCCGGCCTGACATTCTGAGACAGGCTTGGGAAGAAGTCCGCCGAAACGGAGGCAGCGCCGGAGAAGATGGCATGTCTATCGAAGACGTGGAACGGGAGGGAGTGGAACAGTTTCTTGGTCAGATTGAGCAAGACTTGAAAGCAGGTACATATCAACCAAAACCGGTGCTACGGGTCTACATCCCGAAAGCGGATGGCAGACAAAGGCCGTTGGGAATACCGACAGTGCGAGACCGGGTGGTACAGCAGGCTTGCAAGCTGGTGGTTGAACCCATCTTTGAAGCCAACTTTCGCGATAACTCGTATGGGTTTCGTCCAAAGCGCAGCGCACAGCAGGCAGTCGGCGTGGTGAAGAAGGCTCTGATACCTGGTTGGTGGGTTGTTGATGCCGATATTCAGAGTTACTTCGATACGATAGACCATGTCATGCTGATGTCGCTTCTCAAACGACGGATTAGTGACCGGCGGGTGCTGAAACTCATACGTCAGTGGCTTGAAGCGGGTGTTCTGGAAGATGGGGTACGTAATGCCACCGAAATAGGTTCTCCGCAGGGCGGCGTCATCAGTCCCTTGCTGGCAAACATCTACCTGCATGTGCTGGATATGTATTGGGCAGAACGTTACTCTTCGTTGGGGAAACTCATTCGGTATGCTGATGATTTTGTCATCATCTGCCGCACCCGACAAGACGCTGAAACTGCCTTGCAGACAGTCAAGCAAATCATGACTATCCTGAAACTGACACTTCACCCCACCAAAACCCGTGTCGTGGATATGGGACAAGATGGTTTCGATTTTCTTGGTTTTCACTTCCACAAGAAGAAATCAAATAAGACCAACAAGCTCTTACCCTATAACTGGCCTGCACCAAAGGCCATGAAAGCTGTCCGCGCTAAAATCCACTTTATCACCGAAAGAATGAGCTTGAGTAACCCGCTCTCCGAAGTGATAAAATTTCTCAACCGGATAATTCGAGGTTGGCGGAACTACTTTCGTATTGGAAACTGTACCTTGAAATTCCAGCAGCTTGATCGCTACATACGCTACCGTTTGGAACAATGGGTTCGGTCTAAACAGGGGCCTCGTGGGCATTGGAACGAACTTGCCTTTCGGGCTTTGATAATTCAACATGGTTTGGAATACTTCTACCTACCCGGAATATGCGCAGTCAAGCCTTGAATGCCACAGGCAGAAGGTTGTCGGAGAGCCGGATGAGGGCAAACCTCATGTCCGGTTCGATGTGGCAGGGGATGGAAACCAAGACTTTATGTCTCAGGCGTCATCCCCTGACCCTACCGGCGGCCTCGGCCAGACGGTCTTCGGCAAAGCGGCTGCGAATCAAGACGCGCGAGCGCAGGGCTCGCCGCGGAGGAGTCTGATAGTAGGCCGGATGTTCGTGGATGCGGGCGCGCGTGGGGGCGTCCAGCATGCGCACGATGACGGGATCGTCCAGGAGTTTTGGTTCCCCATCGATGAGTTGGTGAACGGCTCGGAGCACAGAAACGCCCAGGGCGGTTTCGCTGGCTTTTCGTTCGGTCAAAATCGTCCTCCTTGTTTTATTGAGATGATACTGATTGTATTGCAAAGGAGTATCATCCACTGGTGATTACCCACAAGTCCGAAATTTGAAAATCTTGCCCTTCCATCCATGCAATGCTACACTACAGACCTTGTGAATCGTATCCGTTCCTTTTGGCATAACACCTGGCAGGACCTATCCGCCTTACCGTTTACCCTGTCCAGCGACCGCGATGTATTGGCGATTATCGTGCTGACGCTGTTGCCCTGGGGGGCGCTCATCGTCTGGACGCGCGATTTGAACGTATTGCAGCCCCTGGTACCGATCTTTGGTTTCATCGGACTCTATTGGCTGTTTGGGCATCGTCGCCCGCCTGGAAATGATTTCCAGATTCGCAGGCCCCGCCTGGAACTTGCCGTTGCGTTGGGCCTCGAGGCGCTGTGGATTTTGTACCGTATTGTGGAATACTGGCACCTGTTTCCTTTGCCAGACGTTGGTGTAAATGCCTGTAGCGGGATTACGTCAGTGGCTGTCCTCAAGACCGTCGAAATGTTCATTGTGCCGGTAGCCTTTTTGCTCCTGCTGCGTTATTCGTGGCGGCAGATGGGCTTCGACCGAGCGCCGTTTGCCTGGCTGATGATCCTCCTGCCCGCCGGTGTGTTGATCGTGGAAGGACTGCGCCGCCACGCTCTAATCCCGTTTGCCGAATCTTCGGTTTGTTTCTATTTCGCCGCTGGGCTGCCGGAGGAATTCCTTTTTCGCGCTTTTTTGCAGACTCGCCTCGAAGCGTTTTTCCGGAATCCTTTGTGGGCGGTGTGGTTTGCCTCGTTTCTCTTTGGTATGGCTCATATTCCTATCGATTTAGGCGGGAGTTTTGCGCATTGGCAGGATGCTTTGCTTACCGCATTCAGTTATCAAATGACTGTTGGTTTTGCGCTTGGCTACGCCTACCTGTGCAGCCGGAACGTGTTGCCGCTTTCGATTTTGCATGCATTGATCGACTCGTCTCTGTAGGTGTTTGTGGGGGCCTTATCCTTCGATTTTACGGAAACGCCAGATGGCCAGCCCCATGAACCCTGCGGCGTAGGCCAGCAAGATTCCGCCGGGAGTCCACGTCGAAGCCAGCCCCAACCCGCGAATTAAGATATTCTGGAAGCCGTCCATTGCCCAGGCGGAGGGCATGATCCGTCCGATTGTGGCGAATGCGCCACCGGCGGTTTCGAGCGGGAACCACGTCCCGCCCAGAGCTGAAAATAGGAACATCGCCATCAGCGAGAAGAGCACCACCTGGTCGTCGCCTTTTGCAACCACACCGATCAGCAACCCCATGCTGGCGACCCACAGGCTGAGGGTCACTGCCACCAGCAGCACGCCGAGCGGTTCACGCAGGTAATCCACATTCAGCGCCAGTTGCCCGAAAACGATGAGCAAGACTGTTTGAAGGAAAACCAGCGTAAACATCGCCAACATGTGCCCGACCACGATCTCCCAGGGGTGCATGGCCGTCGTCATCAGGCGTTGCAAGGTACGGCTTTTGCGCTCTGCAACCAGGATTTGCGCCGAAGTGACCAGCCCAAAGATGGCGAACTGCACCAGAATCCCCGGCGAAGCCTGGTTGTAAGGATTCCCGCCGGTCCAGTCAGACGATTTTTGCGCCACAGCTTGCTGGACTTTTACCAGGCGCTGGTTTTTACTCTTGTTCCAGGCGGACCAGGCCAATGCCAGGGCCGCGTTTTGTTCCGTTTTGGCGTCCACGCCAGGGTTGGCGCTTGCGCTCATCTGTGCGATTTCCACGGCGCTCATCAACTGCGACACCGGCCCGCGCAACACTTGATAGAGCGATTGGCCCTTCGTCGAAGTGGTATCCGCGATCAGCTTCAACTGCGCGGTCTGTCCCCCCGGTAGCTGCTCATTGAATCCGGCAGGAAGCACCAACACCCCGTCGACGTTGCCCTTCTGAAGGGCATCCAATGCGGCTGTTTCGTCCATCGCGATGGGTTTGACCGCATCGGACGCGGCCAGCTTATCGAAGAGCATCTTGCTCAAAGCGCCGTCTGGTTCTGGGTTGACCCAGGCCAGTGACAAGCGGTTATCGTTGGGTGTGCTGCTATTGTCTCCTTTGTACGCCAGGCCCATAAAGAGTGTAAAAAGAATGGGCATGGCAACCAGGAACATCAGAGAGCGCCTGTCGCGCAGTATTTGGAAGAGATCTTTCGTAGCAAGGTCGAGAATTCGCATGGTTTGTCTCCCTGGCAGCAAGTTGTGGACTGCCCTCTATGGTTCTCTATGCAAAGCGTTTGCGGAACATGGCTGCCCCAACGGCGAACATCACGAGGCCCATTCCAACCAGCACGCCGAAGGGAAGTAGCATGTCTATCGTTGGCTGGCCGTTCATAACAATCCGCCAGGATTTCAGAACCCATCCCTGCGGCGTGAAGTCTGCCAACAGGTTGAACGCTGCTGGCATGGACGGGACGGCTACTGTGAACAATCCGCCCAGCATGCCCAGAACGGTCAATCCGCCGCCGAGCACGGGCCCACTCTGTTTCGTGTTCTTGACAAAGGCGATCAGCAACACGCCCAACCCAACTGCGGCAAGCACCTGCCCGAGCAGGGCCAATGCCATCGAGGCAGGTTGGCCCCAATCGATGCCGAATAGAAAGTGACCGGCGATCATCAAGACGACTCCTTGCAGGCAGACCGTCAAAAACACGGCCAGGAATTTCCCCGTCAGGATCGAAGTGCGGTCGGTTGGGGTGGTGAACAGGCGCGCCAGTGTGCCTTCTTCCTCCTCACGCAAGATGGACATCATGGCGAAGGCGCCGGTGAAGAAAGCAAAGAAGATCATCTGTCCGGCCATCACCAGTCCCATCATTTTTTGCAGTGAGCTTTCGCCCTGACTTTGCGCTGCCGGTGCAACCAGCACCAGTGCGGCCTTGTCGGGATGGTGAAACAGGTTGCGTTGGAAGTCTGCGTACCAGGTGCTATAGGTTTGGATCAGGGCCGGGATTTGCTTCGGGTCGGGCGTGAGGCCGTTTGCCTGCTGGCGGCTGGTGATCGTTTGGAGGGCGATTCCGCCGCCCGCGACGCCGTCCAGCAAAGACGTGACCATGTTTTCCACCACCAGCGGACCGACCGTCAGGGTGGGGTCGCTGAGAATCACAACCTGGGAGGTCGTGCGATTTGCCAGCAGGTTTTTGGTAAAGTCCTCAGGAACGATCACCGCCACGCCGATTTCCTGCTTGTCCAGGGCCGCGCGGGCGGCTGCTTCGTCGGGATAGTCACTGGCGGTAATCCACGATTTTACGCTGTCGTCAAAGAACATGCTGCGGATGTCCGTGCCCAACGACGCGTCGAGCGGGGCGTTGGGCGGGAGCGTATCCAGGTTGACGATCCCCACTTTAACGGCAGGCAGGTCTGCGTTCCCGCTTGATAGGCCGCCAAAAGCAAAGTAAATCAAACCAGCCAACATCAAAGGGGCGACGATCATCATCCCAATGGCAAAGGCGCTGCGGAAGGAATGGGTCAGGTCTTTGAGCGCGATATCGAGTATTTTCATGATTCGATTCTCCTGGAATCGGCTTTGTCCTAATCCCGCAGGGCTCTGCCGGTCAAATGCAGAAAAACGCTTTCCAGGTTGGGTTCCTGGATGTTGACTGCGGTGATGCGTACACCTGTATTGGAAGCGGCGTCGAACAGGCGAGGCAGCACCCGATTTGAATCGTCCACCAGTGCGATAACTTTTCCATCCAGCGAATCCAGGCGTGTGACTCCCTCGACGGATTGCCAGGCGGGGAGCATTTTTTCGCTTTCGGTATTGAGTGTCAGGTCGATACGGGTTTGTTCACCGACGGTTTTGAGTAGTTCAGCGTGCGTGCCGTAGGCGATGACTTTGCCCTCATCCATGATGGCAATATGGTCTGAAAGCTCGGCGGCCTCTTCCATGTAGTGTGTGGTGTACAGTACGGTCATGCCCTGGCGATTGAGTTCCTTGACGTTGTCGAGGATGTGCCGGCGCGACTGGGGATCGATGCCAACGGTCGGTTCGTCCATGATGATGACGTCCGGTTTGTGTAGCAGGGCCGCGCCGATATTGACGCGCCGTTTCATGCCCCCAGAGAAGGTGCCGACTCGGTCCTTTTGGCGTTCCGTCAGGCCGATGATTTCGAGCACCTCGTCGACGCGCGCTTTGAGCGCCGCGCCGCGCAGGGTGTACATTTTGCCCCAGAAGAGCAAATTCTCGCGCGCCGAGAGATCGGGGTATAAGGCGATGTCTTGCGGCACAACCCCCAGGCTGGCTTTGGCGGATTCCGCATCGGTGCGGATGGAATGGCCCATAATGGTGGCGTCGCCTTCGTCGGGGGCCAGCAAGCCCGAAAGCATCGAGATGGTGGTGCTTTTTCCGGCGCCGTTGGGCCCCAACAGGCTGAGTACTTCGCCTTGTTCGCTGTCGAATTCCACACCTTTCACGGCCTGGAGGTTGCCAAAGGATTTTTTCAGATTTCGTACTTCGATTGCGTTCATACTATCTCCGTTGGGTCTGGCATGTTCAGTATAGGCTTTGCGCTGGCATTTCGTGCTGACCAGGAGGCGTGTTTTCGTACTGGCCTCCTGGTCAGGTATGTCGCCGTTGTTCTGCCTATACTATACAGAGCGTTGACGGAGCCTGCTATTGTGCATTTGGGAAAAAGGACAATGTACTTTCGGACACTGTCCGTATGACCAATGGCAAAACCCCCTATCTGGTATACAATCGAAACTATGAAGTCTCTACACCCCTCGTTTCCCGAAGGTGACGCGCACACGGTGCGCCCGTTCTTCATCTTTTTGACGGTTGTCGTAGCGGGGATGTACGTCTGGTCGGTGCTTGCCTCCCCGTGGCTCCGCACACCCGGCCCATTGGCTTTGTTCACGCTGTTGATGCTGGTTCATCTGGGCGTTCACTGGTCCATCTTCCTGATCTATCACCGGCCCCGTCTGCATGGAATCTATTTCATACTTCAGGGATTGCTTGCCCTGGCCCTCGGTGTGCTGTCACAGAACGTTGGCATGTCTTTTGGCCTGTATATGGGACTGGTCGGGGAAGCGGTCGGTGCGCTGCAGGGGAGAACTTGGTGGGTTGCTGCAGCCGTTGTTTACAATCTCGCATTGAGCTTGTTGTGCTATCGGCTGATCGAGGGCTGGAGCAACGTTGGGTGGGCCTTGTTGGCCGTTGTGCCCATGACCTTGTTTGTTATCATTTACGTCGTATTGTTCAATCGTCAGTCTGATGCGCGTGAACGAGCCCAGGCGCTGGCTGCCGAACTGGAGGTTGCCAACCGCCAGTTGAGCGAGTACGCGAGCCGGGTTGAAGACCTGACCATCGCTAACGAACGTCAGCGCATGGCGCGCGAACTGCACGACACGCTATCGCAAGGGCTGGCCGGCCTGATCCTGCAACTCGAAGCGGTGGACGCCCACCTGGCAAGCAATCATCCCGAAAAAGCCCGCTCGATTGTTTCGAATGCGATGGCGCAAGCGCGTTCCACCCTATCAGATGCCCGCCTTGTGATCGATGATTTGCGCCGTGACTCTCCGGACGATTTGGAAGCGGCTCTCCAGCTTGAAATTTCCCGTTTCACCGGCGCTACCGGAATCCCCTGCGATTTCAACGCCGGCCCAACGCCCCTTGTCCCTGATTCCGTCCGAGAGACGTTTGTCCGCGCTGTGGCAGAGGGACTCACCAACATCGCCCGCCATGCCCGCGCCCATCAGGCGCAAGTCTCTGTTCACTGCGTGAACAACAAGCTGGTGGGCGTACTCCGCGACGACGGCGTAGGATTCGACCCGTCTGCCGTGCCGTCCGGGCACTACGGTCTGGTGGGCATTCGTGAGCGCGTGCGGCTGGTGGGCGGCTCATTGGATGTAGTCAGCGCGGCGCAACAAGGCACCATGCTCAAGGTTATGATCCCGCTATGAACCCCATCCGAATTTTGCTTGCCGACGACCATCTCATCATCCGCCAGGGGCTGCGCCTGATTCTCGAAACGGAATCCGGCTTCGATGTGGTGGGCGAGGCCGCCGACGGGGCTGGCGCGTTGCGTTTTTGTGCGGAGCTGCATCCCGATGTCGTCTTGATGGATTTGCGCATGCCCGGCATGGACGGTTTGACGGCCATCGAGCGTCTGCGGGTGGAGCATCCCGAAATTGCTGTTGTGATCCTGACCACTTATAACGAGGATGATTTGATGCTGCGCGGTTTGCAGGCGGGTGCGCGCGGTTATCTGCTCAAAGACACCGAACGCGAACCGCTTTTCGACAGCATCCGTGCCGCGGCCCGTGGGGAAACGCTGCTCGATCCGGGCATTGTGAAGAAGGTGCTCTCACGAGCCGGGAGCAACTGCGCCGCGCCCACTTTTTCCACGCCCGGCCTGACCGAGCGGGAACGGGATGTGCTGGCTGCCGTCGCTCGCGGCGAACGCAGCAAAGAGATCGCGCTCCAACTGGGCATCAGTGAACGAACCGTCAAAGCGCACCTGGCGAGCATTTATAACAAACTGGGGGTCGACTCGCGTGCAGCCGCCATTGCGGTTGCGGCCCAAAAAGGACTATTGGAATCTTGAGGAACAAAAACAGGAACTGCGCAACGCGCAATTCCTGTAAAAACCCGTTAAAAAAAGAACCCCGCAAGTGCCGTGTGTTGCCAAGTTCTGAACCTGCCGAAGCAGGTCGGGTCCCTACCCGGCGACTTCGCCTTGGCCAAGGCCTATCGCGTCGTCGTCGTGAGATTGGAACCCTGTTTGTGGATGTTGGCTCAGAACGCTAAATGCAACATCACGCACACCGCAGGGCTTATATTTCTTATACCATAAACCATCTTCTGCGTGTAGAGTGATTCTTCCTGTCTTGCGCGAAATCCGGGGGTGTGGGCAGCTTTATGGTGCAACTGTTTTATGATGTCGTGATTGATATTCACACGCTCGAAACTTCTGGCCGCTACTGCTCCGCCTCGTCTTCGGCTGGCAGGTCCAGTTTGATGTGCAATTCCTTGAGATGCCTGTCTGACGTTGGGGAGGGAGCGTTGGCCATCAGGTCGCGTCCGGCCTGGTTCTTGGGGAAGGCGATCACCTCGCGGATGTTCGGTTCGTCGGCGAAGATCATCACCAGACGGTCGATGCCGGGCGCCATGCCGCCGTGCGGTGGTGCGCCGTACTGGAACGCCTCGATCATGTGCCCGAACTTAGCCTGGATTTCGGTTTCGCTCAGCCCGAGCAACCGGAAGACTTTTTCCTGGATGTCGCTGCGATGGATACGAATGGAGCCGGAGGCGGTTTCATAGCCGTTGAGCACCATGTCGTAGGCGTCAGACGAAATCTGCGAGGGGTCGCTCTCGAACTTGGGCAAATCTTCCAGTTTGGGCATGGTGAAGGGGTGGTGGGCGGCGTCCCACTTCTTTTCTTCCTCGTTCCACTCGAACATGGGAAAATCGAGCACGTAGGCGAAGGCCAGCACGTCCTTGTCTGCCAATCCCAGCCGGTCACGGAATAAAAGCCGCAAGGCGCTGAGGGTCTTATTGGCGATAGCTTTCGTGTCGGCGATGAACAGCACCAGGTCGCCGACATCTGCGCCGGTGCGCTCCCGGATGGATTCGGTTTCTTCGGGCTTGATAAATTTCTGGGCTGTGCCTTTCACGCCCTCACGCGTCAGCGCCAGCGTGGCCAGACCTTTGGCGCCTTGCTCCTTGGCAAAGGTGGTCAGTTCGTCCACTTCCTTGCGGCTGTATTCTGCGCAACCGGGCGCGACGATGCATTTGATGGTGCCGCCGCTCTTGATGACGTTTTGGAAGACCATGAAGTCGCTGTGGGCAAAGATATCGTTGAGCGTATAAAGTTCCAGGCCGAAACGCAAGTCGGGTTTGTCGTTGCCGTAGCGCTCCATGGCTTCGTTGTAACTCAGCCGGGGCCACGGTGAGGCCAGCAAGCGCTTTTGGGGCAGCAGTTCCTTGACCATGGCAGTGAACAGCCCCTCGACGATGTCTAACACGTCGTCCCGATGGACGAAGGACATTTCCAGGTCGAGTTGTGTGAACTCCGGCTGGCGGTCGCCGCGCAGATCTTCGTCGCGCAAGCAGCGTGCAATCTGATAGTAGCGGTCGACGCCGGCCACCATCAGCAGTTGCTTCAGTTGTTGGGGCGATTGCGGCAGGGCGTAGAAGTTCCCCGGCTGGAGGCGCGAAGGGACGAGATAGTCGCGCGCGCCTTCGGGCGTCGGCTTGAACAGCATGGGTGTTTCCACCTCGAGGAAATCGCGCTCGCTCAGATAATCGCGTATAAATTTGATGACTTTGTGGCGCAGGACAAGGTTGTTTTGCATGCGCTCACGGCGCAAGTCGATGTAGCGATATTTCAGCCGTACGGCCTCATCGATGTCTTCGTCTTTGTTGACCTGGAAAGGCAGGGGCTTGGCCGGATTCAGCACTTCGCAGGACTTGACTTCGACTTCGATTTCGCCGGTGGGCAGGTTGGGGTTCTCGGAGCCGGAGGGTCGGTGACGTACGACTCCCGTTACCTGGAGCACCCATTCGGCGTGCGCTTGTTGGATATCGTTGAGGCCGGGCTCTGTGGGGTTTGCGACGATCTGTACCAACCCGTAGCGGTCGCGCAGATCGATGAATGTTACACCGCCGTGATCGCGCTGGCGGTGTACCCAACCTGCCAACTCCACGGTCTGCCCCACGTGAGATGCGCGCAACTCTCCGCAAGTATGCGTTTTATACATTCTGGCCTCCTGATTGGACTGAAAATAAAATGATAGCGAACGTTCTACTGACAAAAAATGTCGCCCGTAGCAAATGCCTTGGGCGACTGGATTTTTCGTTTCTACCAGGTCAGGCAGGCAGACAATGCCTGTCGGTCTGGCGCCAGCCGCCCGACAGATCATTATCATTGTCGTTCACAAAACCATAGACCCGGTATTTCATCGTGCGCTGATTATAGCATAAACGAGAGTCTTGCACCGTAACATTTTTTTGGTTCTCTGGGATTTCCGTGGCGCTAATTTGTTGTGAGGGTGTGTGGAGCGCGAA
>JBJKRF010000166.1:0-53286 GCA_046704785.1 Anaerolineales bacterium
GCGCCCAGGACACCCCTGCGCTTTCTTTTTCGGCTTTCGCGCGGCACTTTTTTACTCGCTTTTTGTACCCAGCGTTGGCTTTCGAGCCAATGCGAGCTTGTTAAGAACGACTTCTTGCAGTGGAGTCTTTTTTACAAAACTATATCAGCGCCTATTTCGTCCTGGTCTGGCAGCCCTACTTCCACAGCAACGCTATCCATCAGACCTGGCTCAGGCGCTTGATAAAGTATCCGACATTATTCAATCTTGGGCTCAACAATCTTCTTTAGCTCTCTCCAATAACTGAATTTTCTTGCTCTGTTTGTTCGCAATTTAGTCCTTCAAGGATTTCAGACAGGGAATGGTGGAACAAAAGCAGGCAAGTAGGGAGTTCTGGCAAAAGCCAGGCGTAAAACAGACATTACGTTTTGCTTGTTTTTCCTGGCAGTCGAGATGTAACTGCGGATCTGGCAAAAGGCTTTGGGGCCGCGTTCGGAGCGGAAGCAACCGGAAACCTTCTGCTTGACCTTCATCATCCGAATATCGCGTTCCGCCAGGTTATTCTCGAACGGCACGTTAAAATCATTCATAAAGGCCAGTACCGCAGTTTTGTGGTCAAGCAGTCTGTCCAGAAGATTTTTGGGTGGGCTTTGTTTCCTGGGTCCGCGCTTCTTTTCAGTCGTATCCGCTTCTTTTGGCGGCGGGTTGGCCATCAAACCTTGCTTGATCAACGCATCATAGCGGCTGTTGAAATCGGCCAGCTGTGGTTCACTCAAACACGGCTGTGTAATTCTGGCCAGATCCACCGCTGTTTTGATTTCCATCAGCAAATCGCCGAACTTTGTCACCCAGTCTTGCGGGTAACGCTCGCCGATAAACTCCAGTTCGCGCAGATGATGTTCGTTACACAGGCTGTGGATCGCTTCGTCATAGGCAAAATAAGCTTTCCAACCATCGTGCATGGCAGTACCGTGAAACTTGGGCAAAATGCCAATCGCATCGATGGCTTCCTGGCCGCGTTTGGCCTGCACTTCGTAATAAGTCAGGAGTGAAGTACAAGCCACATGCAACCAGTGCAACTTGCCATCAATTCGCAGACCTGTTTCGTCGAAATGCACGACCTGCGCCAGTTCGGTCAAGTATTTCTTGACTGCCTGATTGGCAGACAAAACCAGTTTGGCGGCTTCCTGGCAGGTTTCGACAATCGTCCCTTCCGCCAGACGATGCCCATACAGGTCTTCAAAGGTCTCACTGACACGCTCCAGCGGGATCATCTGGTACTGGTTCAAGTACACGACTTGCGCTTTGACTTCCGGCCCATACTGGACCGGCTGGGTCACATCCTGCGGAAATTCAGCTTTGCTCTCTTGCCCGCACACACATCCTTTTACTTCTACGCGATGCTCGGTGACTTCCATGCGCATCGGCGGTATGTCATAAACCTGACGCTTTTCATAGCGCAGTACCTTTGCCTTGCGCAAAGACTTTTGACAATACTGACATTTCTCAACTGCATGTATCTTCACATGATCCGGTTTGGACACAGCCTTGAGTGTATGTCCTACATGCCCTGCTTGACCACCGCTTTTCCTGCCCTGCCGCTTGCGCCTGCTCTTGGGAGCAGGTTTACTCAACCCATCACTCGATGGCGGCTTGCCACTATTCCGGCTGTTCTTTGATATACGGTCTTCCAAAACCTGGATGCGAGCTGACAATTGCCCGATCGTGTCGTGAAACAGTGCGATCACGGCTTCTTTACCTTGATCGCATGCCTTCCCAATTTGTTCGTCCGTTGGCAGTTCCAGTCTTTCCATCGCTTGATTGTGCCCGACTTTTACGCTTTTGACAACCCTTCAGCTTTTATGCTTGAGCAGTTACTCTGTATCTTCGGTATATTTGAACCGGCAGGTTCATTTTCATTACCGAGGGTACCAAAATGACTCGAAGAGCAGTGATTTACATCCGCACCTCATCCGAAACACAGGGCGAAAAATCCAGTCCACTTGAGCAGGAAACAGATTGCTTGAATCTTGCTCAGGAAAAGGGATTGCACGTGGTTCGCGTTTATCGCGACGTGGAAAGATATCGTATGGGCAATAAGCTGGTCGAACCTTCAGGCAGTCGTTCAGACCGCCCAGGGCTGTTGGCAATGCTCAAGGATGCCACCAGGGACGAATTCGATGTCATCCTCGCCTGGCGCGAAGATAGGTTGTATCGTGGACTACGATCCATGTTGACAGTCTTGGAAACCGTCCAAGACTATAAGATCGAAATCCTGTTGGCAAAGGAAACATTCGATTCCACTATCGCTCCCGTTCATGCCTGGGCAGCTCAAATGGAACTGGATGGCCTGAGAGAGCGGATGGAGATGGGTGTCAAGGCGCGGTTGAAGGCCGGCAGAGCAAACACAGGACAGGATCGCTATGGTTATATCCGAATTGGGGAGCAAATCCACATCCAGGAAGAAGAAGCGAAATGGGTCCGTCAAATCTTCGCATGGTATATTCAGACCCCCCCCTCATGCAGATTCGAAAACGCCTGATCGCAGCGGATGCTCCACAAAAGGGGAGTAGTATTTTGTGGCATATCCAATGGTCCCGATCTAGCATTCAGGCTATACTAAAGTCTGCCAGAGAATATGCCTATGGTTACAAAACATATTCCCGTGCAACGCAAACCTTCCGTATCCCCGTTACACCCATCATCGATATTTCAACCTATGAGTTGTTTGTAAAGATGCGAGAAGAAAACAAAACCCATCCAAAACACCGCAGGCAAAATGATTACCTGCTAACCGGGCATCTGAAATGTGCCTGCAACCTGACCTGGCGAGCGCGAACGGCAACCCATCGCAACAGTCGCAAGGGGGAGTGGGTGGAGCGTAAAACCCCGATTAGTACCTATTTCTGTCCGCAACCCCATAAAGAACTCAGACTACCAGACTGTCCCCAATCCGTGAGCGCCAAACGAGCAGAAACACAGGTGTGGGAGAAATTGTATGAATTCGTCATGAACCCGGATTTCCTGCTTGCACAAGCCAAAGACCTAGTCGGGCAACTCCAGCAAACGTATGAACTCCTGCAAAAAGATCGGCAAGAGATTCTTGAAGAACTGGAAAAAGAGTCCGTCAAGCGTCAGCAAGTGATCACAGAAGCCCGTAAAACATTGAGGGATGACGCTGATTTTGATGAGCAGATGCGTGAACTGAATAATATCGAAGAGCGATTGAAGCGTAGACTGGCAGCCACAGAACAACAAATAGACACCTATGCCAGGTTGGATTGGGAAGAGAAAGTCAATGATTATGTGGCTGACCTTCAGGCAGGGATCGCAGAATTGAACCGCGCGGCTCCCAAGACTCCCGAAGAGCAACATCGTGTCTTTTTGTTGAAAAAGCAACTGGTAGATGATCTTGTTGCTGAACTGAAGATCGATGGCAAGCGGGATATTCAGTTGGAGTTTCGAGCCAAAATCATGGATTTGGCAGTGAGTACACAAATACTGGACTTTCCGAATGGTGGTGAAATCGTAGTTCGGTTGTAGTGAGCAGCCTCTAATCAATAAGATAACGCCGTGATAATCTCACAAACGAGGATGGATTGTCGCGGCGATTTTCCATTAAAAACGCACCTCCCAACGGGGAGTGCGGCATGATCGTTTATGAGAGAAATTCCTCCTCCAAACACGAGTGTCAACCATATAGAGAGTTTCAAGTTCTTTTTGGCGTCATGTCTCCATATGTGGGGGTGAAATGTGGTATGTATTAAATGTGGTTCAATGTGGGGCGAAACTTATAGCCATAAACGATCAAACCGTGCTCGTCGCCGTCGTTGCGCATCTTGCGCGTCACCATCTCAACCGGCATCCCGATCTCTACTGGCTGCTCGCCCAAGTCGGTCAACTGCGCAGTAATCATGGGGCCTTCTTGGAGCTTGATCAGTGCCACTGTATACGGGGCATTGGCGTCGAACCCGCTGGGTGCCTCATAAATGGTGGTATACGAAAAAACTTCTCCTTTGCCGCTGAACGCAAAGGTCTCCTTGGCTTCCTGGCCGCACTCCGGGCAAACGTCGCGCGGTGGAAAAATCTTAGCCGCACAATGAGGGCAAACTTCGCCGACCAATGAATAACGTTGCTGCTTTAATCGCCAATGACGTGCAATCTCCATGTGTGTGCTCCTTCGAAACTTTATACTTTCTATTGTACCGAGCAGCCCTATCAGGAACTATCAGGCCCCCTTCCTTTCCTAATCGAAAGGCATCATCAGTATCAGACAGCCCTATCAGGAGCTATCAGGTTCCTTTCCTTTCCGAATCGAAAAGCACATCAAGCCATTCTCTCGAGGATGTGGACCACCGCCGTGGACGCCGGCCCCCCCAAGGACTGAATCAAGCCGTAGCGTGCGCCGTTTAACTGATTCGGGCCCGCGCAACCCCGTAACTGCAGCGCCGCTTCGACGGCCTGGTACACACCGGTGGCGCCACCGGGATTGCCCCGGGCCTTAAGTCCGCCCAGGGTGGCCGATGGGATACGCCCCCCCAGACCAACCGACCCATTGGCAGCCAGCTTCCAGCCTTCGCCACGCCCGGCGAAACCGGAGGCTTCTAATGAAAGCGCCGCATAGACACTGAAGGCATCGTGGTATTCCAGAAAATCCACATTTTGGGCTGAAATTCCAGCCTGCCAGAAAACTTTCTGGGTGGCAACGCGCAGCGCATTGAAGGCAAACAGGTCATGACGGTCGTGCAGCGCCAGCGTGTCGGAGGCATTCGCCGAGGCGGCGATCCGCACCAGGGGATGGGCAACGCTTGGAGGCAGCAAGTCGGCGCGGGTGAGTACGAGCGCGGCAGCGCCGTCCGCGTTGGGAGCTACATCGAACAAATTGACCGGCGGGCTGACCATCCCGGCCTTTGCATACATTTCGGGCTTGATAGCCTTTCGGAACATGGCACAGGGGTTATTCGCGCCGTTGGCATGCGCCGTCAACGCGAACCCGGCAAGGCCGTCTGCGGGGACGTGGAACTCGTGCAAATAGCGTTGCATCAGCAAGGCTGCCTGGGCGGTAGCCGTCAGGCCTTGCATCGATTCATAGTCACCGTCAGTGGTGGTCGAGACGGCTTCTTCCACATCCGGGCCGATCTTGTCGGTAAATTTCTCCACGCCGACGACCAGAGCCACATCGACGATCCCGCTGCGCACGGCCAGGTAGGCCTGTCGCAAAGCCGCGCCGCCCGAAGCGCCCGCCGCTTCGACGGTGACCGCCTCGATGCCCGATAGACCGGCATAATCCGCCAGCAATGCGCCCAGGTGCGCCTGTTTGGAAAGGTTGGGGGCCAACATATTAGCAACGAAGAGTGCCTGCGGTCGCAATCCGCCTGCGTCTTTACGTGCAGCGTCGATGGCGTAATGAGCCAGCTCGCGTAGTCCCAGGGCCCAATGTTCCCCTACTTCCGTTTGTCCAATTCCTGCAATCACAACATCAGTCATCATCTATTTGCTCGCTGCCTATTTCATCTGTAATTTTCCACGGTAACGCACGTAAGTGGCGTAATCGATCTCGGTACGGCGGGCAATGTAATCCTGAGTCTTGGCGGCGCGCTGACGACGTTCTTCGATTTTCTCGGTAACGCGGATATCGAAAGCGTCGGAACCGGCCCCGGAGCCGAAGGAAACTACCAGGATGCGGTCGCCCGCTTCGGCCACGTCGAGCGCGCCGGTGAGTCCGATCATGGCCGCCCCGGCATAGGTGTTTCCGATCACCGGCACCAACAATCCGGGCTGGATTTGCTCCAGCGAAAATCCCAGTTGCGCCGCCACCCGTTGCGGGAACTTGCTGTTAGGCTGATGGAAGACGGCCCATTTGTAGTCTTTGGCGGTCGTGCCGTTGGCTTCCATCAGGTGCGTGGCCGCTTCGCTGATGTGCTTGAAGTAAGCCGGTTCACCGGTGAAGCGCATGCCATGTTCGGGATACTTGGCTTCGGGACGCCGCCAGAAATCGGGCGTATCGGTGACATAGGAATAGGAGGCATCGATGATCGCCAGGGCCTCGTCGGCGGGGCCCAGCAGATAGGCGGCCCCGCCAGCCCCGGCAGTGTATTCGAGCGCATCGCCGGGTTTGCCCTGGGCCGTGTCCATGCCAATGGCCATGGCGTAACGCGCCATGCCCGAACCGACCAGTCCGATGGCCGCCACCACGGCTTCGGTGCCGGCTTTGCAGGCAAATTCCCAGTCTGCGGCTTGCGTGTTGGGCACGGCGCCGATCGCTTCCGCCACCAACGTGGAAGTCGGCTTGACGGCATAGGGGTGCGATTCGGAGCCAACCCAGACGGCGCGAATCTCGGCGGGGTCGATCTGGGCGCGCGCCATGGCATTGCGCGCCGCCTCGATGGACATGGTCGCCACATCTTCGTCCAGGCCGGGCACAGCTTTTTCCTTGATGGGCAGGCCGCCTTTGCCGCCCGTCCAGACGCGCGCGACTTCTTTTGCAGGCAGGCGGTAACGCGGTACGTACGCGCCGTAGCCGATAATGCCCACCGAGCGGGCCGGTTTTAAAAGGGTTGGGGAGGATTTTGTAAGAGGAGTAGCCATTGATTTATTCCAGTTCCTTTATGATTTCTTCCGCGCGGTCGACGCGAATATTCTTCTCGGCCACCATCTGCGCGGCGATTTTCTCGATCGCGTCACCATTGGCGCCGGCCGCAATCGCCACCTGCCGCGCGTGCAGAGACATGTGTCCACGCTGGATGCCTTCGGTTGCCAGCGCACGCAGGGCAGCCATATTCTGTGCCAGCCCCACAGAAACAATGATCTCGGCCAATTCACTGGCCGTTTGGATGCCCATCAATTGGATTGCAGCCTGCGCCGCCGGATGGACTTTGGTCGCGCCGCCGACGATTCCAACCGCCATGGGCATTTCCAGCGTTCCAACCAGATTGCCATCCGCATCCTGCCCCCAGGTGGATAGGCTGGTGTAGCGCCCGGAGCGGGCTGCGTAGGCGTGCGCCCCGGCCTCGATGGCGCGCCAGTCATTGCCCGTCGCGATGACCACCGCATCCACACCGTTCATAATGCCTTTATTGTGCGTCGCGGCACGATACGGATCGACAGCAGCAAAGGCCCAAGCAGCAATAATCCCGTCGCGCACCTGCTCGCCGGTGTAAGCAGGATTTTCCGGATCGTCCCCGCCAAAAGCCAATTCGTCCACCGGAATGGTACAACGCGCCCGCGCCAACCGCCGGTCGGCCAGGTTGGACAGGATGCGCAGGTGCACCTTTCCGCCGGTGATTTCCTCCACGCGCGGGGCCAGCCGTTCGCAGGCTGTGTTGACCGTATTGGCGCCCATGGCGTCGCGTACGTCATAGATCAGGTGGACGACGAGAAAGCCACCGATAGGCGACTCTTCGAAGACGCGAACCTCCAAATCACGCGCGCCGCCGCCATACTTCTTCAACACCGGATCGATCTCGTCGACCAGCGCCAGCAACTCGGCTTTGTGCTCATAAAGTTTGAGTTTGGCCTCCTGCAGGTTGGGAACTGCAATTACCTGCATTTGCCCGATCATGTGCGATTCGCTGGTCGTCGCCTGGAATCCCCCCCCGGCGCGGGCCAGTTTCGCCATGAAGGAAGCGCCCGCTACTACAGAGGGCTCTTCGATGGTCATCGGCACCAACACCTCGCGTCCATTGACGACGAAATTCAGCCCGATGCCCAGAGGCAGCGCATACGTGCCGATCACATTTTCGATCATGTGGTCGGCAGTTTCGGGGTCGAGTCCGCCAGGAGTCCAACAGGCAGAGATGTCGGGGAGTGCGAGCCCGGCGGCTTCCGCAACTTGCGTGCGACGGTCGTCGAGGGACAGGTTATAAAATCCAGCGATGCGTGAACTCGGCATGAATAATCCTTGCATGTAGTCTTTGTGAGTCTGGCAGGAATTTCACGGGTGTTACCAGGGTATCTTGCGAAAACTCTTTTCCTATTCTACGGCCCTCCTCTGGCAAAATCTATCAGATTTGGTTCACACTATCGTAACTTTACATAACCGCAACTTGCCAGTTCTTTGGATATGCCATGATAAGCAAGCAGCACAAATCCAGGTTTCATTACGCTTTTTTCCAAAGGCACAACTTGTCCAATTTGAATGGCTAGAGTAGAATATTTTGCGAGGAGACCGTGATGCTCTTAACGCGTCAGCAACTCGAGGAGAGATTAATCGCTCTGCATCAGGCCAGCCTGCAACTGGTCGAGGACATTTCGCTCGAAACGTTGTTGGAGCGCATTGCCATGGTGGCCTGCGAACAGGCAGATGCCCATTATGCAGCCTTGGGGGTATTGGACGAAGACGGGCGGTTGAAACAGTTTATCCACGTCGGCATGACGGAAGAACAGATGAAACGCATTCCCCATCCGCCGGTCGGACGCGGGCTGATTGGGGCGTTGATGAACACGGACGAGACGATCCGCATCCCGGAGATTTCGAGCGACCCCCGCAGCAACGGATTCCCATCCAATCACCCTGAGATGCATTCGTTCCTGGGCGTGCCCATCCGGCTAGGGGATTCCCAACTCGGACAGATCTATTTGACCGAAAAGCTGGAAGCGGATACCTTCACCGCCGATGACGAACGCATCATCCAGATGCTGGCAACGTACGCTGCCGTGGCGATTCACAATGCACGCCTGTACGAGGTGCTGACCGACCGTGACCGCGCGTTGACCCGTCGCAACCAGGACTTAGCCCTGCTTAACAACTTTGCCGAGGTATTGACCGCCTCGCTGGAACTGGACGAAATTCTGCGCAAAACCCTCAGCCTGGTGATGGAATATCTGGGCGTCGAAGCCGGAGAAATTTTCCTGTTCGAAGAAGATAAGAAGACGCTGCGGTTGGTATTGCACAACGGCGAGGCAGCCGAGGCCTTTTGGACGCGTGACCGCTTCAAACCCGGCGAGGGACTGATCGGGTTGGTCGCCCGCAGCGGCGTGGCAATGGTCAGCAAGGACATCGTCGGTGACATGCGCTACCTGCGCGATGCCGTCGTCCAGGCCGGTTTTCGCCAGATGGCTTGTTTTCCGCTCACTTCGGGCGGAAGTGTGATCGGCGTGTTGAGCGCCGCCACACGCAACACTACCATTATCGACGAGCACGATACGCAGCTCGTGACGGCCATCGGCGTTTGGGCCGGTCTGGCTATCGAGAATGCGCAACTCCACGACAACGCCCGTCGCCTGGCCGTGCTCGAAGAGCGCGAACGCATCGGTATGGACCTGCACGACGGCATTATCCAATCGATTTACGGCGTGGGGCTGGTGCTCGAGCACGCACGCCTGCTGACCAAGGAAGACCCGTCCAAAGCGGAAGCGCGCATCCGGGAAGCAATCGACAGCCTCAACCATACCATCCGCGACATCCGCTCTTACATTCTCGACTTGCGACCCCGCCAGTTGGGAGACGAGAACTTGCTGGACGGTTTGAGGCGGCTACTGACCGAATTCCGCGTTAATACGCTGGCAGAGACCAGCCTGACGGGCTCCCCGGACGACCTGGCCAACCTGCCGCAGAGTCACTCGCTGGCGCTTTTTCACATCTGCCAGGAGACGCTGGCCAACGCCGCCAAGCATGCCCGCGCCAAACGCGTCGATGTCCACGTCTGGCAAACACCCGAACGGGTGATGATGGAAATCCACGACAACGGCAAAGGTTTCGACACGGCGAAAATGAGCATGACCATTGGTCACGGTCTGGCCAATATTCACACCCGCGCACACCAGGTTGGCGGCGAGGTTGAAATACTCTCGGTCATCGGCGAAGGCACGACCATTACTGCCTGGGTGCCCCGCACCGAAACGGAGTGACCCATCTCATTCGTTTATTGCAAATACATTATCGAGGACGGCTTTGTCGTCCTTTTTTTACGTCCAATCTCGAGCAAAAAGGGGCCCTGTCTTCCACGCAACGCGCGAATCTCGACCTATAGCGTTCCTGCATGTTTTTCTAACAAAATCGAAAAGAGGAGTGGTTCAAATGAGTGTTTCACAAATCGAGATTTGCGCGACGTTCGTTGATTAATGTTTTAAGATACATATACGATATTCTGTTCTTTGAGCGCTTTTTACCCCATATATGGGGGGAACACAGAACGCACAGGCGACCTTGGCTGAAACGCATGTTCGGGTTTTGGAAAAGCGCAAAAAGCCCTGCCTGAATTTTCTTTAAGGTTAGCGTCTCTTAAAAAACCCGAAGTTTTTAGACTCGCGTAGGTTTTTCGTGTGGCACAATTGGCATGTTTTTGCTAGAATAAACGAAGTCGGTGGGAAGCACCTCACCGAAGTTCAAAGCCCTTCGTACTTCAACGAACGAAATTACGAGTGGAATTTTTAGCCCTCTGCAGAACCCCGCAGAGGGTCTGGTTCCCTCTTGATTTAATCCCAACCTTTGGAGCAGCATTATGAATGCAGAGCAGGCTTGGCAATCTGTGCTAGGACAACTCCAAATGGAGATGCCGAGAGCCTCCTTCGATACCTGGGTGCGCAACACGCATCTGGTCAGGTATGAGGAGGGCATCATGACCGTCGGCGTATGCAACGCATACGCACGTGACTGGCTGGAGAGTCGTCTTTTAAGCACAGTGGACCGCCTGCTCGCCGGCATGTTGAATCGCGCGATTGATGTCCGTTTCGTGGTGGCCAACAGCGTTGAAATGGACGACCCGGAACAGGTGGCCGCCGCCGAGGAACCGGGTGAAACAGACTCCCCGCTGCCGGCTTCCGCCAAACCGCGTAATCCAACGCTGAATCCACGCTACACCTTCGAGAACTTCGTGGTGGGTGCCAACAACCGACTGGCGCATGCAGCCGCCCTGGCCGTCGCCGAAAAACCAGCACGCGCCTACAATCCATTGTTTCTATACGGCGGCGTCGGACTTGGCAAGACCCATTTGCTACATGCCATTGGAAACGCCTGTCACAATCACGGCCTGAACGTCCTGTACGTCTCCAGCGAAGAGTTCACCAACGACATGGTCAACGCCATCCGTTCGCATACCACGCAGGCCTTCCGCGACAAATATCGTTCGATCGACATCCTGTTGGTCGACGACGTTCAGTTCATCTCTGGCAAGGAAGGCACGCAAGAAGAATTCTTCCATACCTTCAACACCCTGCACAGCCAGGACAAGCAAATCATCGTCTCCTCTGACCGTCCACCCAAATCGATGGTGACACTCGAAGAACGGCTGCGCTCGCGCTTCGAATGGGGCCTGATTGCCGACATCCAAACCCCCGACCTGGAAACTCGTCTGGCGATTCTGCGCTACAAAGCCGAACGCGCCGGCCGCCTCGTCCCCAACGAAATCATCGATATGATCGCCCGTCGGGTGCAGTCCAATATCCGCGAACTGGAAGGCGCTCTCAATCGCGTCATCGCCTTCGCCGACCTCTCCGGCACCGCACTCACCCCCAATCTGGCCGAAATGGCTCTGGCCGACCTGCTGCCGCAGACGCGCGTCATCCCACCCGAAAAAGTGGTCGATATCGTCGCCCGGGCCTATAACCTGACCTCCGACCACCTGCTGGGGCGCGACCGTTCCCGCGAAATCGCCCTGCCCCGCCAGGTGGCAATGTACCTGCTGCGCGAGGAAGTCAATGCCTCGTTGCCGCAGATCGGTGAAGCGCTGGGGGGCCGCGACCACACGACGGTGATGTACGCCATCGACAAAATCAGCGACCTGCTCGAGCGCGATGACCGCCTGCGTCGCCAGGTCATCCAAATCAGGCAGGAACTATACGGGCAGGCCAGGGCCATCGCTTAAAGCCCTTCCTATCGACAAACCAGGTTCTGTGGCATAATCCCCGACGGGATATTCCACAGAACTTTTTGTTTCGGAGCCAACATGATCCCCGGTCTCGACGGATTAAGAGCCATAGCCTTCTTATTGGTTTTTGCCCAGCATACCGACTACTCTTATTTCGGCTGGACAGGGGTGTTGATGTTTTTTGTACTGTCTGGATTTCTCATCACCGGCATCCTGTTACGAATGAAGCAGTCCTTATCGACAAAAGACTACTTCAAGAGGTTTTACGGGCGCCGCTTCCTGCGCATTTTCCCCCTGTATTATTTTTACCTTTTCGCCATTGCCGGGCTGGTGGCTGTCCTCATCGCGCTGAACTACCGCCCGAACTACATGGCAGAATTCCGGTTCCAGTTGCCGTATGCGCTGGCATACGTCTATGATTTCTTCTACGCCAGTTCCAGCTTCACCTATCACAAGTTTCTAGACCATTTCTGGTCGCTCTCGGTGGAAGAGCAATTCTACATTGTCTGGCCATTGCTAATTATGATCACGCCCGAAAAACATCTTAAAAAATTATTTCTGGGCGCTGTTATCGCAGGGCCGGTCTTTCGCTTGATCCTGACTTTTATTTTCGACTCCCACGCCTTCCCTTTTCTGACGGATTACATGCCGCTCGGAGTCTACCCGTTGCCGTTCTCCCACGTGGACGCCTTTGGCCTGGGCGCATATATTTCCCGTTTCAAAATTCCACGTCCCAAACTCCAGTTCGCGGCGTTGATCGTAATCATCCCTCTCGTCGGATATCTGAGCGAATATCTCGCCACACAAGGGTTGGCAAACCCCTCGGCATTGGGATTCGCAACGCCGCTGGCGAACGCCTACAAACAGATTTGGGGCTACACCCTGCTCGACTACTTCTTCGCCCTTGTCATTTACCTGGTAGCCATCGAGAAAATGTTCGTGCGATTTCTCGAATTCCCAGTCCTGCGCTACCTGGGAAGAATCTCGTATGGATTGTACGTCTATCACTTCAGCCTGACCTGGTTTGCGGGCCGCCTGCAAGACGTGTTCCTGATGGACTACAACACAGCCAAACTGGTGATGGCCGTCGTCTCGTTGGCCGCAACGATCGCAATTGCCTCGGCCAGCTATTATTTCCTGGAAAGGCCCATTCTGAATCTCAAAGAAAAATATTTCTCGCTGCATCCCCAGCCGAAGCCCACATAAGTCATCGGCGCGGCCTGCAGCCCAAAAATTGTTCTACATCTACTACCCGCTGGGCTCGACCTCCCCACTCGTCCAGTTGTCAGGACGAGCAAACGGGGGCAAAATGAGTGAGGATAAGAAATTTAGGATTTGCATCGTGAGGGAGTAGACCGCTTCATCCCGCCGGTTCTCGAAGAACCGGCACAATTAACGGAGATTGATATGTGGCATCACGGCGGCGGTTGGTTTAACTATATGCGTTCGGGCGACCAGAAACCCCAGGTAACACGCGAACTCCTGTTACGCGTGCTGGCGTACGCGCGTCCGTATTGGAAACAAATCACAGGCATGTTGGTGGCAATCCTGCTCAGCACCGGCGTGAGCCTGGTTTCGCCGTTGATCTTCCGCACGATGATCGACCAGGTGTTACCTGAGAAAGACCTCAACAAGCTGGTGCTCCTGGCAATTGCACTACTGGCCCTGCCCATTGCCAATGGCGGAATTACCGTGGTCCAGCGGCGCTGGAATGCGGATGTCGGCGAAGGGGTGATCTACGACCTGCGTGTGACACTTTTTTCGCGCCTGCAACGCATGTCGCTGCGCTTCTTCACCAACACTAAAGTTGGTGAGTTGATGAGCCGCCTGAATAACGACGTGGTAGGCGCACAGAACGCTATCAGCAATACCATCGTCAACATCGTCACCAATGTGATCGAGACGATTGCGTTATTGGCCGTGATGTTGACCCTCGAGTGGCGCCTGACCATCGTCAGCGTGCTCATTCTTCCTTTGTTCATCCTGGCCGCGCGGCGGTTGGGCGTCGTCCTACGCGACATCGCACGCGAGGGAATGGAAATGAATGCGCAGATGAACGCGCACATGAACGAGACTCTCAACATCGGTGGTGCGTTGCTGGTCAAGCTCTTCGGGCGCATGCACGAGGAAGGTCAGCGCTTCAGCGAGCGCGCCGTGAACGTACGGAACATCGGCGTGCGCCGGGCCGTGGTCGGTTCGACCTTCTTCATGATTCTGGGACTGGTGAGCGCGGTGGGAACGGCGCTGGTCTACGGCCTGGGCGGTTACTTCGTCATCCAAGGCACCTTTACGGTAGGCACCATCGTGGCCTTTGGCGCTTATTTGGGCCAACTCTACGGTGCGCTGCAAGGCCTGGCCAACGCCCCCGTCGACTTCTCCACGTCGATGGTCAGTTTCGAGCGCGTCTTCGAGCTGCTCGACCTGCCGCATGACATCGTCGAAGTGGACAACGCGCCGGCACTAACCGATGTACACGGGGAACTGGTTTTCGAGAACGTTACTTTCACGTACGCAATCGATGAAAGCAAGCTGCTTCGGGAGGTCAAACGCTACGGGAAGATGGAGGACGTAGGCGCGGTGCTGTCTTTGACGGGGAACGACAACGGGAAGAACGGCAAGGAAAACGGCGAAGACGCCAACGGGGAGTCCGAGTCCCGTTCCCAGGCGCGAGAGACCGCTTTGGAGGACATCACCTTTCGGGCAACCCCCGGTCAACTGGTTGCTCTGGTCGGACCTTCGGGCGCCGGAAAGACGACCTTGACCTATCTCATCCCGCGGCTGTACGACCCCACCGAAGGCGTGATCCGCATCGACGGGCACAACTTGCGCGAGGTGACGCTCGACTCGCTCTCGAATGCGATCGGCATGGTCACGCAGGAAACGTATTTGTTCCACGATACGATCCGTACCAATTTGACGTATGCCCGCCTCGATGCGACCCAGGCCGAGATCGAAGCGGCGGCCAGGGCAGCCAACATTCATCAGTTCATCACGGAGCTATCCAACGGGTACGACACCATCGTGGGCGAACGCGGCTATCGCTTGAGTGGCGGTGAGAAGCAACGCATCGCGTTGGCACGCGTGATCCTGAAAGACCCGCGCATTCTGGTGTTGGATGAGGCCACCAGCAACCTGGATAGCGAGTCCGAGGCACTGATCCAGGAGGCCTTGAAGCGTGTGATGGCCGGGCGCACCAGCATCGTCATCGCGCACCGCCTGAGCACCATCCTGGCGGCAGATGTGATCCTGGTGATGGATCGCGGCAGGATCGTCGAGCAGGGCACCCATGACGAATTGCTGGCGTTCAATGGGCTGTACGCCCAACTTTATGAGACTCAGTTCAAGCGGGAGAGGGTGTGAGTTTGCTATTTTGACCAGCATGCCCCGACACAGGTACCAGCGGTCATCATAGCTGGACAAAAAAGTGACGATCCTTTCAACGGACCGTCACACGAAGAACGAATCTTTAGCGCAACTCTTTGAACATCTTTTCGTAAAGGACGGGATTCGCCGCCAGCACCGACTGCGGCGGGGTGATATAGTCAGGGCCGCCATCCACGTTGGTGACCCGGGCGCCGGCCTCTTCGGCAACCAGGCCTCCGGCAGCCACGTCCCAGGGTCTGAGCGACAACTCCCAATACCCATCGAAACGCCCGGCGGCCACGTAGCACAGGTCCAACGCCGCCGAACCGAGCCGACGCACGCCCTGACTCATCTTGCCAAACTTGGCAAAATAATCAAAGTTGTTGCGTTTGGCAGTCCAGCTATCGTAAGGGAAACCAGTCACCAACAAACTGCGCTCCAGTTCATACGTCTGCGCAACCTTCAAAAGACGCCCGTTCAGGCGCGCACCCTTCCCCCGTTCGGCCAGGAACAACTCGTCGCGCAAAGGATCATAGACGGCCCCCAGCATGGTCTGACCTTGATAAGCGTAAGCAATCGAGACGCAAAAGACCGGCACGCCGTGCGCATAATTGACGGTGCCATCCAGCGGATCGATCAACCACAAATGCTCCTGCTGCTGGCCATCGATGGTACCCGACTCTTCTGCCAAAATACGATGACCGGGAAAGCGCTGCTGCACTTCCCCGATCAGGTACTCTTCCGATTTATGATCGACCTCGGTAACAAGGTCGATCACGCCTTTGTAATCAATCTGGTGATCTTTTTCGTAGTGGTCGAACAGGATCTTTCCGGAAACGCGCGCCATGCGCTCAAGATCCGGCAGTGTTGGAAGGCTCATTGCTGATCGGCGGCTTTCATCTCATCCAAAATTTGATAGATCGCGCGTAACTCAGACTGGATATTTTCGCGGTCAGAGACGGCTTGTTCGAGCAAGGCCTCGAAAGCCTCTTTCTGCTCGGCAGGCAAATCAGGCAACAGGCGCTCCGTGCGAGCAATCTGCGTGTTTTTGTGCCGCAACTTTTGCTCCAGGCGCTCACGATACCCCTCGTAGAATTCGCGCGAGTTGAGTGGCGTGGGGCCGGTAGCCGGCTCCAGAGACAACGTCTCGGCCACGGTCAACAGGAACTCCTCGGTATCGATCGGTTTTTCCAAGAAGCGTGTCGCACCGAGGCTCAGGGCAAAGTTGCGGTCTTCGGGCGTAACATACGTCGCCGACAGGAAAATAACGGGGATGCGCCGCATGGTAGCGTCACTGCGCATGGCAAACACAAAGGCATACCCATCCATCTTCGGCATCAAAATATCCGTAATGACCAGGACGGGATGCATTTTCTTGACCATCTCCAATCCCTCTTCGCCATTACGGGCCGTGATGACCTGATAGCCCTTGAACCGTAGCGTAACTTCCACCAGTTCAAGCACATTCGGAACATCTTCAACAACGAGAATTTGACCTTGTTGCATACAATAATTGTACTCGTTTTAGTGGCAGCTTGCCTTACAATTTGTTGACGGCGAGCCAACGACCGAAAAATTGTCACTATGCTCCGGCCCAGACCCGTCGTCCGAGGGCGGAAAGCGCCAGTTCCACGGCCAGCACAGCCGTCTGGTTATGGACATCCAGAATGGGATTGACTTCTACCAAATCCAGCCCAACCAGCTTGCCCGTTTCAGCGATCATTTCACAAGCCAGATGCGCTTCGCGGTAGGTCAGGCCACCCGTGACCGGCGTACCGACACCCGGGGCATGACGCGGGTCGAGGGCATCCATATCGAGCGAAAGATAGATACCATCTACATCGTGTGAAACGCGCTCGATGGCTTCTTCCATGGCGTGGAACATGCCCAGCCGGTCGATTTGCTCCATCCCCATGACCATTACATCTACCTGACGTAGGTTGACCTTTTCACCCGAGTCCAGGTCCCGCGCTCCGACAATGGCTACACGCCGCGGATCGACGACCGGCACGGGCTGCTCCCATAGTTTGACCAGACGAGAGTCGCCCAGTCCACACAGGGCCGCCAGCGGCATCCCATGAATGTTTCCGGAAGGGGTCGTCTCAGGGGTATTGAAATCACCGTGCGCATCGATCCAAATCACACCGACTTTCTGATCGCGCGCCGCCCCACGGATCGAGCCGACCGAGACACTGTGGTCGCCGCCCAGCACAAGTGGAAGGTGTCCCGCCTGCACGCTGGTCGAAACAACCCCTGCCACATGGTGCATCATCGGGACGATGCAATCGATATACTTCAGGCGTGGTTCAGTAATTCGGCATTGCTCGGCAATAGGTGCTTCCAGGTTACCGGTATCTTCGACGCTATAACCGAGTTTCTCCAACTGGAACTGGAGTTGGGCATAACGAATGGCGCTGGGGCCCATGTCAACACCGCGACGGTCGGCCCCCAAATCTATCGGGACACCAATAAGGTCAATTTTCATGTTCTACTCCGAATGTTGTTATTGTATCAAAAGAGCATCGAAATATTTCATCTTATATTCATCTCGTACTCGTATACTCTGGCACAAAAAAAGGAGAAAGATCATTTCATGACTACCGAGGTTTCCCATCCTGGCACCAAGCGCTATCATCCCCTTCTGGTGACGCTACATTGGCTGATTGCCATCCTGATTTTCGCAACGGCTTACTTCGCCATCGGATTCGGCGAGGGAGAAAGGGGCCGGGGCTTTATCACGATTGCCGGTCTGCAGCCGATTGCGATCCACATGGTGCTGGGCATCACGACGCTCATTCTACTAATCATACGGGTAATCGTGCGCTGGCGCACAGAGAAGCCCGGTTGGGCGACCACCGGTTTCAAGCTGCTGGATCGGATGGGTGAATGGACGCATTATGCGTTATATTTCTTCACATTTGCCATCACCATCACTGGTATCATCCTGGCAACCCAAACTAACCGTCTTGCACGGGCCTTCGGACTGGCCGGACAGAATGGCAACTTCGGCGCTGGCGCATTTTCGGGAGGCGCCCCCCTTCAAGGCAGGAGCGGTGATTTCGGTGAAGGCTTTGCAAGAGGCGGCTTTCACTTCTTCAATCTGGGCGTATTTCATGGCTTGAGCTGGGTCTTACTCTTCCTCCTGATCCTGCTGCACGTTGGCGCAGCGCTATACCATCAGTTCGTCCGTGGGGATGGCCTGTTTAGTCGCATGTGGTTTGGTAAACGCGCCGAAGAATAACAAAAACCACACACAACACAAAATCCGCTACAGCAAAAGCGACTGTGGGGGTGCCTTTTGAAGTTTTATCCGGAGGGCGCCCCCACATTTTTCTGATGGACACCTGACGAGAAAGGTCAAAAGATGAATCCGAACTGGAAAGGCCGTTTCGCTGAATTGAGCGGCGACTGGAGAGACTATTTCGAGAGAAGGTCCTGGCGACAGGCGCTCCAGGCCATGGGGATGGAATTCCTGCAACTTCCCTACCGACACATTCACTATCTGGTCGTGGCTTGTTCGCTGACAGAGCCCTTGCCCGTAATTGCGCTCCCGGCGGGATTCACGCTTCGCGCTTTCACAGACGCCGATGTTGCCGCGGTTGCCGCAATCGACCGTCCATCGGAGGCTCGACTATGCCAGCGACGAATCGCCGCCGGGCACATAGGTCTGGCCGCTTTCTACGAGGAGCAACTCGTGGGACATGCCTGGGCCTGCAAACAATTTGACTCAAACATCGACAGGATCGATCTGCATCTCCCCCCGTCTGATTGCTTGTGCACCGACGCTTACAGCGCCCCGGCTTACCGGGGTCGGGGAATCCACACTTTGCTGACGCTGGAGCGCTTCAAAATTTTTCGCGATCTCGGTTATCAACGGGCGATATGCAACATCGCGGCAAACAACCGCCCCTCGCTGCGAGTATGGAAAAAACTCGGCGGGCAGGTCATCGGGGAACTGGATTACTTTCGCGTCGGCCCCTGGCGGTGGACACACAACCGGCGAGGAGCCAGCCACCCCCAGGATGAAAATTCGACGAGCGGCAGAAAAATTCTTCCAATCCTATAAGTCATAGTCCACCCCCTACTTTTCCCCGTTCCATTCAGCCATCAAACGCTGAAAGAATTCATTCAGGTAACGATGTCGCTGCTCGGCAATGGCTTTGCCGCTTTTCGTGTACATTCGCTGCCTGATGTTACGCAACTTGAACAAATACTCGTGATAAGCGCTGTGCGGCTCGCCAGGCTCCTTCTCGCCACTTTTCAGGAAAGCCTGGGATGGTGGGAAGTAGAAGGGAGATGGGACTCGCGCAGCGTAGCCGATAACGCGGGCGACGCCCACAGCTCCGATAGCGTCCAGTTTGTCGGCGTCGAAGAGAATCTGGGCCTCCAAGGTCTGCGGCGGCTCAGACGTATCGCGAAAACGATGCGCGCGAATGCAATGCTGAACGGCAGAAATGCGCTCCTCGCTCCAGCCTTCGGCGCGCAAAACGCGGGCCGCAAAGTCCGCCGAAGCGTGGTGATGATTCTTGCGTCCGGCTTTGTTCTCGGGGTTGGAACCCTCGGCATCGTGCAACAACGCCGCCGCCCGGACGATTTCCACATCCGCCCCTTCGGCCTCGGCCAGGCGTTCGGCCATGTGGTAAACCCGTAAGATATGCTCGAAGTCGTGCACCGGGTCAGCGTCGTCATACCAGGAACGCGCCTGCTCAAGAGTCGGCATACTAAATTATCCCGAAGTAATGCAAAAGGGCCAACAACGCAATAATGATTATGAGCGTCATACAGCCATGCAGCGCAAATCGCAGAATGTGACTGAAGAAGAAACGCACGATGCCCAGCACCAGGATCAGAACGAAGGCCGCGATGATAATCCAGATCAGCGGATGTGTCAGAAATACAGAAGACATTTTCTCCACTCCAAAAGATTGGAAATTCGCGAGCGCGGCGCGACGGCCTCTACTCACAAAAATCTCAAAGGGCGAACAATTTACGCAGTACGATAATAGCCGACATCCACCGCATAAACGCGCCCGCCTTTGATGACCTGCCTGACCAGATTGGTGCCAAAGCGATAGCCCAGATGACGATAGTCGGGCACGGACAATACCAACAAGTCGGCCTGCTTACCGGGCTCGATGGAACCCACCTGGTCGGCGTGCCGGATGGCGTGAGCAGCGTTGATCGTTGCGGCAGCGATTGCCTGTGCCGGCGTCAGCTTCATGGTGCGGCAGGCCAGGGCAATGACGAACTGCATCGACTCATTCCAGGCCGTGCCGGGATTGCAATCCGAAGCCAGGGCCAGGATCGCGCCTGCATCCAGGAGCTTTTGGGCCGGTGTGTAATCGTGCTCGGCCAACCCGAAGGGGGTGCAGGGCAAAGCCACGGCAACGGTATCCGACTTGCCCAATACAGCGATATCTGCGTCCGAGGTCTTGACCAAGTGATCGGCAGAAACAGCGCCCAGTTCGACGGCCAGACTTGCGCCGCCCAAGTTGTCGAACTCGTCCGCGTGGATTTTGAGCGGGAAGCCCAGTTCCCGGGCCCGGGTCAAAATCTGACGGGAGCGGGCCAGATCGAAAGCGCCGATTTCGCAAAATACGTCCACGAAGGGCAAAGGTCGGCGCGGCGCGTGAACCTCCCACCATTGTTGAACGAGCGGCAACATGGTATCACAGATCAAATCCGTATAGCCCTGGGGGTCGTCACGATACTCCGGTGGAATAGCGTGCGCGCCCAGAAAGGTGATCGCCAAGTCCATGCGACTCTCGTCGGCCAGCGCCAGCAGCACCTTGAGCAGGCGGAGTTCGGTGGCAATGTGCAGGCCATAGCCGGTCTTGGCCTCGACGGTGGTCGTACCATGCGCAAACATGCGGAACAGGCGCGGACGGGTCTGGGCGATGAGCGACTCGATGCTGGCCGTGCGGGTGGTGCGCACCGTCGACAGGATGCCGCCGCCAGCAGCCAGAATATCGAGGTATTCCATCCCGGCCATCTTCATTTCGAACTCGGCAGCCCGGTCACCGCCCCAAACAAGGTGCGTGTGGGGATCGACGAAACCCGGCATGACCACGCATCCCGACGCATCAAGCAGCGGCTCATTGGGATAAGCGGCGCGCAAGTCAGGCGTCTTGCCAACCTCGACGATCTTTTCGTCACGCACCAATACCGCACCCTCTTCGAGAATGCCGAGTCGTCCCAAATCATGCCCACGTTGTGGGCCACCTGACAAGGTCAGGAGTTGGCTGGCAGAGTGGATAAGCACAGTTTTATTAAACCACAGAAGCCCGTGAATAATAAGCAAGTCACAGGGGAATCAGCAGAGTAAAACGGCGCAAGGCCCTAAATAAAAATCCGGCACAGCAAAAAATCTGCGCCGGAACATTCGAACAAGCAGGAAACGTTTTCTAATAGCGACGATTACCACCCCGCGTGGAGCTGCCCGGGCGACGGCCGCCTCCACGATCGCCATAGCCTCCACCCCGAGGCCGTTCCTCACGCGGGCGGGCGGGGTTCACTTTCAGTTCACGGTCTTCCATCATGTGACCATTGAACATGCTGATCGCCTTTTGGGCCTCGGCCTGTGTGCTCATCTCAATGAAAGCAAAACCTTTCGACTGCCCGGTATCGCGGTCCTTGATCAGAGCCACCGACGATACCGTCCCGGCCTGGGCGAACAAAGTTCGCAAATCATCCTCTGTCGTAGAATACGACAGATTTCCAACGTATAGCTTGACTTCCATGAATCATTTCTCCTTATCGTCCAGCCATCTGGCAGTCGATGAAAAAAGAGTCCCGCGCCACATTCGTAGCGTGGGACGAACGGCCTATCGAATAGGCAAGGTGATTATAACATGTAGAATGCCAGTTCAGATCAACCTGTCTTCATTGCCAAGCGTGTTGCTCCAAGAAAAATAACAAGCCAGCCAGCCACCAATACCGAGACGTTGAGCGCCAACCAGAACAGCCCCATACGTGAGCCTAGAACCTGTTCTCGGGCGTCCGGGCGCCAGAACAGCAACAGGTCGAGCGTGTTGGCCGCCGGGTGCGAGGCCATGAAGAGGCCCAGCAATATACCCAGGACGCCGTCCCAATGGTTCGTACCGGTGATCGTAACTCCCGGCGTCAGCCAGAAGAGATAACCACAGCCAACCAGGAGAAGAACTCCCAACCATGCCGAATTCCGCCATAAGCGTTGTTGATTCATAGGCTAATTTGTCGACGAGCAAGACCCATACTATTTTACCCCCTCCGCCCGATGTACAAGACCCTGTCAAAGATTCTGGTGACTCCAAACCGCCTTACATCACCATGACGCAATTTTTTCCAGCTTGTTTCGCACGATACAAGGCCTGGTCTGCCTGGCTGATCAAGGTATTGATGGTCAGACTCTCCTGGCTCAACGTCGTCACACCCACACTGACGGTGACGTGTGCAGCATGCTGTTCACAGATAATCTGGCATACTTCGATTGTACGGCAGATACGCTCGGCCAGGAGTCGTGCGTCAGTGCTATCCGTTTCAGGGAGCAACAAGATGAACTCATCCCCACCGTAACGCGCCAACACATCTTGATCTCTGATTTTTCCCTGACAGGTTTTACTGATAGTGGTCAATACCAGGTCGCCGCACAGATGACCGTAGGTATCGTTGACGGTTTTGAAGTCATCCGCATCAAAGAGAATCACGGAAAGCGCCCGTTGGTAACGACGCGCACGTCCAAGTTCCTGCTCGCTCAACTTCATAAAATGCCTGCGATTGAAAGCGCCCGTCAAATCGTCCGTAATTGCCAGCGTGCTCATATTCTCGCGGGCTCGTTCCAACTCGTGCAACTGGTTGAGCAGGACGTAGCTAAAGAAGGGACCGATAACACCGGGAACAACAGCCGCAATAATCAAGGCAAACCAATTGAGCCTCCCCGAAAGAAGATAAACCACCACCATCGTCACAAGCACGGAACCAATGATCGATGCGCCGGTAATTACAACAACGCCTCGAAAAAGCCCCAAGCGTAGAATAAATTTCCCAAGTCTTTCCGAAAGTGCTTTTCCCACTAACATGATCCCAGTACGATTCTCCAGCAAGGACAGTCATCGCGAATGCCACTCAATCCCTGTTTGCAGCATCATATCCTAAAAATTCCAAAACCAATATTGCAGGTACTGTACAAAATAGTTGTCGGAGATCAACCTGATGAAATGGACTGGTGAGAGTAAGAGCAAGCTACGTTGAAGGAGTCGCCAACCCAAGAAACCAACGCGTCAAAAAATAGGCGGCTGCCCATGCCAGGAGATTCAGCACAACGAAGAAGCCGATGATCGCCGCGTCGCCCGAATCGAAAATAGGCGAGAAACCCGGATGCAAAACGTCGGGTGTGCGTGCAAACGTGATCAGCAGAACAATGATGAAAAGTAGATTGGCCGCCGAGGTAAACAATGGGCGATGAATCAGCCACAGCCCCACTTGCAGCAGCACAGCCACAACGGCAAATGTGACTGCCACGCGAAAGCGTGGTTCGGCGAGAAACAAGCCATTCCAATTGGCCTGCATAGCCCACAGAGAGAGCGGCAGATACGTAATCCAGAAAACTGTTCCGCTGCGTCCCAAGGCCACTGACCAACGTGACAATCTCTCGATGACGCCTTTTGTCCTGTTGCGGGCCAAAAGGGCGGTCAGGCCCGTCAGACCTGCAGCCAGGAAAGCCGTCTCCGCCGTCAGCACCCAGGCGCCATGCAGGTAAACGACGCGCACGTTCGCGCCCAGGGATCGTTCTGGCGGGCCGAAGAGCGAGACGATGGCGATCAGAATGACCGTCAGAAAAAACAGTACAAGCGGGGATTTGAGTTTTGTCATGTGCAGAATTTTACCCGGAAATGTTCGCTTACGCCCTTGGCGCAGCAAGCATTCAGGTTTTAACAAACATACAAACGATCTACATAAATTTTTCACACAAAGCTCTTATGATAGGAAAAGTATAGTCTCTGGGCGCAACTCGATCAACGATCGTACGGGAAGCTCCCGAAGGCTCACAAAGCCCGTCGAGTACCGGAGCTTCAGAAAAAAAATAGGAACGCTCCGAAACAAGGAGTTCTTGCATGAAAAAAGTTTGGAAATGGATCCTTGGGATCGTTATCGTATTGGTCGTGGTTGCCGCAATTGTCGGTGTAGTGCTGCTCGTTCATAACGGATTTCCGGCAAACCTGACCCATCGTGCGGCAGGATTTCCCCAGTCGCGTAGTTGGAACGGCCCAATGATGGGCAGAGCCCCGGGCAGGTTCGGGATGATGCCACAAGGCGGTCGTTTCGGCTTTATGCCTTTCGGCACCGGGTTTGGGTTAGGCTTCTTCGTCCTGAGTGGCTTCCTGCGCGTGATCGTTCCACTGGGTGTGTTAGTGTTGGTCGCCTATATTTTTTACCAGATGGGGAAACGCGCAGGTGCAACGAGTACAGCCAATGTTCCAACTCCAACACCTCCACCTGCGGCTCAACCCACTGTCGTCGAGCCGAGTGAACCCGAAAATCAGAACGAATCTACGGGAACAAGTTCAGAAAAGGGTTCCTGAGAAATCGGCGAAAACAATTCGATAGGAGTTGGATGCGAGACGCTATATCACATCCAACTCCTGTTTTTTATGAAACCCTGACACAAACGATAGCGCCATGTAATTCGATTACGGCACCGGTTTGATCTCGAACGACGCGCCAGCGCTTGTTCCTTGCACTTCGGGGAAGAAGGCCTGCCAGGCATGTGCTGGTAAGACACGATAATCGCCCGGCACGGAAGGGATCAGTGTATACGTCAACACGTACGTGCCGGCAGGGACGTAATCAGCGCTCCACAGAATGTGATCGCTGTACACGCTTGGCTGGTTAAAATACCACCAACCCCAACCCTGGCTAAACGGATTGGTGGGGTCGTACTGTGGCTGGACGGAGGTGCTTGCCTGCCCTTGCTGGCTGGTGTTGAGCGAGCTATCCAGGATGTCGGCGCCGGCAGGAATGTGATCCTGTACCATCAGGTAATAGGCATCGTGCGGTACGGTTACGGTCAACTGAACTTTGATACGCCCAGATTGATCCGGCTGCATCTGCCAGGATGTGACGGGTTTACAAGCCGTACCCTGGCAATCGAGGAATTCACGACTGACGGAAAGGCCCTGATCCAGGGCGGGGGCATCTTCCACCGGGCGATCGACGGTCAACGCAGCACGGTAATACAGTTTTCCAGGCCCATCCAGGCGCGTGATGATCAACGCATTGGGGTCTCGCAAATTGATCTGTGTCAGCGGCACGTTGGCATTGACACTGGTCAGGTTTTGCGGGCCAGAAGCCTGTCCTTGCGCCAATGGTGCGCCGTTCAGCGCCGCGCCAAACTGGAAGTCGCCTTGCAACTCACCGCTGGCTTTCATATATTGATTCAAAGCGATCAACACCCAAGCTGTCTCGTAAGAGGAACCCCATTCTCCGGATGCGCTGCGGTTGGCTGCCAGATAACGGACAGCGTCGACCAGCAACGGGTTGGCCGGGTCGCGTCCTGCCAGGGTATAAACAACCACCGCTGTGGTAAAGAGCGGCGAGCCGGGAACACGCCAGCTATCCTGACTGCTTTCCCAATGCGCCCCCGTCGCCGAACGGATCGCATTCGTCTGCAAAGACGATAGCAAGTCGTTGGCGCGCGTATCCGAGTGATCGTTTTGGGCAATCACATCGGCCAACAACGCTTTGGCCCAGGGTTCCAGGTCATTTTGCTGTTGATAGACAAGATCGATGGTGTTCGGATCGATTCCACCCGCGTTTTGTGCCACAAACAGAATAAAGGTTTGCAGATTCGCGCGCCATTTGGGCATTGCAGCGCCGTTGGCGGTACTCTCTGACTGATCGTTAAGCGGGACGGCCAACAAGTAGTCGTGAGCCTTCTGGATAATATCGGAATCGGTGTCGAAACCGGCAGCCTGCGCCTGACTCAAGCCCCACAAAACATATGTGCTGACGTACGGATCGCTCTGCCCGCCCACCGTCCAGCCCCAGCCACCGTCCGCGTTCTGGTCGGATTCCAGGCGCAGGATGCCTTCGTTGACGTTTTGCGTCACGCGCCCGCTCAAGTCTTGATTCTGGGCTCCAACTTTTTGCAACGTCTGGTACGTAGCCAGGCTGGGCAGGAACGACGAAACGACTTGCTCATTGCTCCAAACCTGATCGGGAATATCGAGACTGTCAAGCGAATCCAGGATGGTGGAGGCCAGCGACGGGAAGAGTTGCACATCAAGTTGCCCGCCAAGCGGCACGAACGTGCGCGGCAAGCTGATAATCTCCTGGCGGGTGGCAGCACCCGTCAGAACGCCTGCGGTGCTGAACGTCTGCGGAGCGCTGTAATGCAGCACCGGGATCGGCCCATCTTGCGGCTTGGACGCATCCTGCAAATTCCCGGCAGTCACCGAAAAAGTCGCATCGACGCTGACCGCGTCCTGCACGCTGCCCCACCAGTTCACGCGTGCGCGGTCGTGGGCAGGCACACTGACCGTCTGCTGGGCAGTTTTGGCATCGTCGAGGGTAAAACCGGTTGCCTGTAAATTAACCGTCGCCTGCACAGCCTGCGCCGTGTTGTTGTTGACCATCGCCGCCAGTTCGACGTGATCGCCAACCACCAGGAAAGCCGGCGTCTGTGGACGGATGAGCAGGTCTTTGCTGGTGACCACTTGCACGCGCGCCTGGCCGACGCGCGTATTCTGCGTCACGCCACGCGCATCCACCTGCCAGGTCGTCAGGTTATCGGGCAGTGTAAAGCTGACCTGCGCTTTGCCCTGCGCGTCGGTGACGATGTCGGCCCGCCAGTAAGCCGTATCAGGGAATTTACTACGGACGGTCAACGCGCCGCCGCCTCCACCGCCGCCCAATCCGCCGGGGAGTTGCAGTAGGCGCTGTCCATAGACGGCTTCGCTGAGGCCGGTTTGCACGCCCAACGGTTGCACGGCATAATACGCCGGGACGATGTCCGGCGCATTGGGATCGGCCAGCGCCAAGACTGCCAGGTCGACCACCGACATGGAAAACTCGGCCTGTACCGGCTGTCTCTTGGAATCGGTTACGGTGAGATCGAGACTCAACTTGTCGCCGGGCTTGGCATTTTGGGGCGTGGCCTTCAACGCCACGTTCAGCACGAACTTCGACGGGTCCACCGTCAGGTTCACATACCCCTGCCGGAAATCATTTTGCGGCCCAAGCAAAGTGACCGAAACATACGTATTTGGAGCGTTCTCATCGCTGAGCGAGAAGTTGACCTTGCTGCCGCCCGCAGGGATGCTGACCACCTGCGCGCTCAAGAATGTGCTGCGCTCGGTGGTGATCAAAGCCGGCACATCGCTGCCAAAGGGGTTGGGAATAAAGACCTCGGCTGTGTCGCCCGGCTTGTAATCGTTCTTATCGGCAGTCAGTTTGATCTGCTGGTATGGCAAATTGGGCCAGACTGCATTCTCGCTCCCGCCCACCCAGACCATAACCTGCGTGTGAGCGCCCTGCCCGCTGGCGTCGAAGACGAACGTACCCGCTTCGGAGGGCGTGAACGAGGCCGTCGCCTGGCCGTTGGCGTTCAGGGTCACGTCCTGGCTGTCGACCGGCGTAAAACTGGGCACGTAAACCGGGAAACCGTAGCGGCTGGCTTTGCGCTCCCAGGTGACTTTCTCAAAAGCCACCGTCAAAGGCAGATTACCCACCGGCTTGCCATCCCAGTCTACAGTTTGCAGGGTCACGCCCAGCGGCGTGCCGGCCTGCCCCACCCAGGCGTTCGGGCGCAAGCCGACGTAGAAGCGCGCCGGATGGACGGTGACACTGCTGCGCGCGCTGACCGGGAATCCGCTCGATTCGGTGGCGGTCACTTCCAGGGTCAGTTGCATGGTATCGTCCACTTTGACCCCCGTCAGCGGGATGGTCAGCGTCCCGCTGGAATCGGTCACGCCGCTGCCCGACGTGACAATCGACCCCAGGCCGCCAAACGAGGCAGGCGGCCCTACCAGCGCATCACTGCCGACCAACCCCGTGGTGAAATCGGGGATGGAAAACGAAGAATTCTGCTGGTAGAGAGTCCATTGGACGGACAGGTTGTTGACCGGCGCCCCAAAGAAATAATCGGCGTGGACACTGCCGGTCAGCGACGTATCGCTCAAGGCGGGATTGGGCGACACGTCCACCGACAGGTTGATCTCCGGTTTCCGGTAGTCCGCTACCTGGAAGCTGAGATACTGATCGCTCAACCCGATGCTTTTATCCGGTAAAACGTGCAGGGTGTAAGCACCCGGTTTGGCAGCGTCTGGCAACTGGAACTGGCCGTGGAAGGTGCCATACGCCGAGATCAAATCGGTGAAATGCGTCACCTGATGGCCGTCCACATCGATAACTTCCAATTGGACATTCTGGAGCTTTAACGGTTGGTAACGTCCGTCATAGGCCTGGCGCACGATCCCACGGAAATAGACCGTCTGCCCTGGCTGATAGACGGGGCGGTCGGAGTACAGGTAAACATTTGGGCCGGGACCGTTGTAGTCGTTCTGGATGTCGAAGTCGAAGGGTTGTACGCCCAGGTTCCAACTCGACATCGAAACGCCGAACAAATCATCACCGGGCTGGCCTAAGATGGCATAATACGCGCCGACGTAGTCCCCCTGATTGGGAATATTCCCCTGCCAGAGACCGTTCGCATCGGTCGTCCCGTTGCTCACGAATTGCCCGCTGGAATCATAGATGGTCACGGGCGCGTCTGCAGCCGGGCTCATGTCGCGCAAATCCATGGCCCAGACGAGCGCCTGGGTAGCGCTGAGCTTGAAGGTCACATTGATGTTGCTGACCACCACCGGGCGCGCCGTATACGGAACTTTCTGAACCTGGTCAGAAGACACGTCTGCATAGTAGAAGCCGGTCGGCAAGGATTGGGCCCCGTGGGACAGGTCCACACCATAGACCTGGCTTTGATTCTGATCGGCAGTGGGGTACTCCGTCCAGCTTTGCAGGTCGGCAGGCTGATAGGTTTGCGAAAACTTATAGTCCGTGCCAAAGCGGAAGAAGTCCGATTGAGACATGGTACCACGCACTACATTGAGGGAATTGAGATTCGTGTACTGCACGTCGATCAAGGGCGAATCGGGGCGCACGAACACGGTTTGAAAAACCGAGCTGAAATCGAGCGCCGGCTTGGCCGGGCCTTGCTGGAATGAAAAGCTGAAGTTCTGGCCGAGGGGTTCATCCCACTGATCGGCCAGTTTGCCCGAAAGCGTGACCGTGTACATTTGATTGGGATTGTACGAGCCGTAAATGTAGACCGCTTTCTGGTCGCTGGAGACGATCAAATTCGGCACATCCGGCGAGACCGTCACATACGAGTCGATCTGGTTGGCAGTCGCTTGCGAAAGCGGCGCAGTCAGGGTAATGGTGGGCGTGTCATTGTAGTTTTTCGTCTGGCCGTTCTGCGGAGCGGTGGAAGCCACGCCGAAATCGGCGAAGGTGGTGTAATCCGTCTGAGAATCGGCTGTCAACGAGGCCCCGTTCACAGACTGGGCCGCCTGTCCAATCGTCAGGTTGACCGATTGGTTACGGGGCAGCAACGCATCCGGCTGAAACGTAAGGACGGTGCCTTTCTCGTCCCAGGTGAATTTCCCACTGACAGGGCCATTTGGAATACTCAGACTGAAGTGAGACTGCACGCTGGCGCGGTCCATTGGCTGGTTGAACGTCACCTGGAAGGTTGCATCCGGGCCGATTTGACCTGCCTGCGGTTGGACGTCACTGACCTGCGGCAGCGCCGTGGAAAAGTGCCAGGTCAACCCCTGGCTGGTGGTATCCAACGCCGCACCGCTCGCGCCGACGAGTTGCGGGTTGACCTGGGCGGCGTAGTTGGCGCCGCCGTCCAGGGCCGGGCCCGGGTGGAAGACATACGTGCTGGTATTGATCCATTCGCCCTCGCCTTGCGCACTGGGTTGCAACGTCAGCCCGGCGGGCAGGCTGGCGGGGTCTGCACCCAAGGCCACCACCGGTTGGTTGAAAGCCACCACCACGGCGGTGTCCGGCGAGACTTGCTCCGCGCCGTCGTCCGGCAGCACCTGTGTAACTTGCAGGGGGCCCGTCGTTTGGAAATGGAACGAGGTCGCCTGCAAAAGAGCCAAGCCGTTGGCGGCCCTGGCATTTGTATCAAGCGTGAAAGTGACCGTCGCATTGGTCGGGAACGGCTGCGAGGGTGTAACCGTCAGGGTCGAGTCATCCACCCATTGGAAGTCAAGCTTCGTGGCCGGATCAGCGCTCAAGCCGGATTCGACCGAGCTACGCTGCATCGGTTCGCTAAAATAAATCGTCAATGGCGCCCGGAGCGGTAACTCGCTCCCCATCGACGGAACCGTTTCGGTGATGGCGGGCGGCAGAGGCTGGGGCGTAGCCGTCGGCGTGGAGAAGACCGAGGGGAGAGCCGGCGCACTTAAATTGCAGGCTAAAGAAACGAAAATGAGAATGAACAGAAGAAGTTGTACACTGCGCGGAATCAGCCGCTTCATTGGAAGCTCCTTGATCGATACGTTGATTATACCTACTTAAAAATTCAGCGAGAGCGACAGGTCGCCGCCCTCGCGCGAAGTTCCGGCGGAAACCCGCCTCAGTTGCGGGCATGCGCCAAACGCGGGTCGAGCGCGTCGCGCAGTCCATCACCGATCAAGTTGAAAGCCAACACCGTAAGCATGATCGCCACACCGGGGAAGAAAACCAGGTGCGGCGCGTTGAAAACACTGTTACGCTCTTCACCAAGCATCAGGCCCCATTCAGGAGTTGGCCGCAGCGCGCCCAGCCCCAAAAACGAGAGTGCCGCCGCATCGAGGATCGCGGTAGCGATGCCCAGCGTACCCTGCACAATCAGCGGCGTCAGGGCATTCGGTAAAATCCGCAAGAACAGGATGCGCAGGCTGGAAGCGCCCAACGCCCTGGAAGCCTGGATATATTCCAACTCCCGCACAGACAACACGCTGGCGCGCACCAGTCGCGCGTAGATGGGAATCGACACGATCCCGATCGCCAGCAGGGCATTGATCAACCCGGGGCCCAGCACGCTCACGATGGCGATCGCCAGCAACAGAGAGGGAAAGGCCAACAGCACGTCCATGGCGCGCATGATGAGGTTGTCGATGAAACCGCTGAAGAAGCCTGCGATCAGCCCCAAAAGCCCGCCGACAATGATGGCGAAGCTAATCGTGGCAAAACCAATCTGAAGTGAAATGCGCGAGCCATATAAGACGCGCGAATACAGGTCACGGTTATTGCTGTCGATACCCATAAAATGTTCGGGCTGGTCGGCAGGGCAGCCCAGCAAGTGAATACAGGGCCCGGCGCGCCGGGTAACGTTCTCCAAAGGCACAATCGGATCGTAAGGCGCGAGGACGCCCGCAAAAATGGCGATCAGCACCATAAAACCCAGCAGGAAGAGTCCCACCTGCGCCGAACGATGATGCAGGAAACTACGCAACGCTTCGACCGCCGGCGGGCGACGTTCGTTGATCGACTCAAGGGTGGCAATCGTATCGGTCATGAAAAATCCCTTTATTGCAGGCGGATGCGTGGGTCGAGATAAGCGTAAGAGACATCGACGATCAGGTTGACCAGCACAAAGATGATGGCAATCACGATGGTAAATCCCTGTACAACGGGATAGTCGCGCCCGAGGATGGCGTCGACCAGTTGAGTCCCAACCCCCGGCAGCAGAAATACCGTTTCGGTGAGAATCGCCCCCGAGAGCAGGCTACCCGTTTCCAGTCCGACGATGGTCACGATCGGGATGAGCGCATTGCGTAAGGCGTGCTTGAGAATCACAACACGTTGGCGCAAGCCTTTGGCGCGCGCCGTGCGAATGTAATCCTGCCCAAGCACTTCCAGCAGGCTGGAACGGGTCATACATGCGATGATCGCCAGCGGGATGGTTCCTACCGCCACGGACGGCAGAATCAAATGCCAGAGCGCATCCTTTAACTTGGCCCAGTTGCCGGTCATCAAGCTGTTGAATAGCACCATGTTCGAAAGAAAATTTATGATGAACCGCAGCAGGCCGCTTGTGTTTTGCAAGCCCCACAAGCGGGCCAAGGATTCAAGGCTGATGCCTGCGCTGAAACGGCCGGAGGGCGGGATGAAGAACGGCGTCCCCCTGAGGATCAAGGCGAATACGTAAGCCAACATCAGGCCCAGCCAAAAGACCGGCATGGAAACACCCATGTTGGCGCCGATCATGGTGACCGTATCAATCCAATTCCCACGCTGGACGGCAGAGATGATGCCCAGGCTGATGCCGAGCACCGTGGAGAAGAGCATTGCGCAGATGGTCAGTTCGATGGTCATGGGCAAACGCTCGGCAATGATGTCGGTCACCGGGCGGCTAAAACGGATGGAATCGCCCAAATTGCCTTGTGCAACGTTGCCAATATAACGCACGAACTGGACCGGCATCGAATCGTTCAGTCCGTAGCGCCGGCGAAAAGCTTTACAGGCCGCCGGCGTTGCACGCTCGCCCAACATGGCAACACAAGGATCACCGGGAATCAGGCGCACGATAATAAACGTGACCAGGAGAATGCCAAGCATCACAGGGAAAAGTAACAGTAAACGCCGAATAATAAATTGGGTCATAAGCCGCTCATTTCAAGAGAGGGGCCAGACTGAAGATAGCCTGGCCCCTCCAGACGAACAAATACGTGGAGATTACTGTTTGGGCGCGTTCAGCATTGCGCCGAAGAAGGCGCCGAAGTAATCGAAGGTGCCCGTGCGGCCCTTGTGATTCGGGCTGGAAGCGTCCCACTGCGCAGCGTACGTGGCAACCACGTCGGAGGCATCGAGTCCGTAGCCGTTCGAAAACTTGATGCCCTGGCGCAGGTGGAAGGTCCACTCGGTCGCGTCGGAATTCACGTCGTAGGACTCGGCCAGTCCGGGCTCGACGGCCACGCCCCCCACCTTGTACGACATCAGGCTGTTATACAACTGCCCGCAGACGCGCAAGCTTTCGCCGTCCGTCTCGTCGCCACACCACAAGGCACCCGGCTCACCGTTTTGCATAAAGACCAGTGTATCGCTGTTGTTGTTCATCACAGCAAATTTCTCATCACCCAGCGGACTGGCGTGAGCGCCCTGAACACTGGTCTTGAAAGCCGTGGCCGAAGCGCCGTGCGCCACCGGTACCATGGGAACCAGGTCTTTAACCAATTGATTGACCTTGTCGTAGTGCTGTTGGCGGGCAGCCGGATCGGCGACCTGGGCGGCAGCGCGGATTTCCGATGCCAGGTCAGGATACAGGTCTCCGAACTGCGCGTTGTTGGCATTGGCGAAGTGATAGTCGAAGAAGTCGGTCGAATCGGGATAGTCCACACCCCAACCAAGCAGGTACAACGGTTCTTTGCCTGCGCTGGTATTGTCGATGAAGGTGGTCGACTCTTCTTCCGTCACCTTGACTTTGACTCCGATTTTCGCCAGTTCGGCGGCGATTTCCTGCGCCACCTTGTCCGGCGAGGGCAGATAGCTGCGGGTAACGTTGCGGTAGGTCAACGGAATCTCTTGGGAGAAGTTGAAACCGGCGTCAGTCAACATCTGCTTGGCCTGATCGGGGTTATAGTCGTACCATTTGAAGCCAGCCGTATAACCAGGGTTGAACGCCTGGGGCACGAAGGTATCTGCCACGGTGGAACCAGCCGGGTAGAATTGTTTGACGATGTTGGCGCGGTCGATCGCCATGGCAAATGCCTGGCGCACCTTGACATCGTCAAAGGGTTTGATGTTGTGGTTGAAACCAACGTAGAAGATATTCAGCGCATCACGCGGATACAGCTTCAAGTTGGAGTCGCCCTGGATTGTAGCGTAGTCTTCGGGAGCCGGATTGTCGATGCCATCGACCGTTCCAGACTGGAGTTCCAGCAGGCGCTGCGCCGACTGGTCAGACCAGCGCACGATAACGGTCGAGACAAAGGGTTTGTCGCCCCAATAGTTCGGATTCGCGACCAGGGTGATGTGATCGCCGCGTACCCATTCCTTCAACATGTAGGGCCCGGTACCAACCGTCATGTCACTCATCTTAACCGAGTCGCCGTTGGTATAGTCCAGGAATCCTTTGTCCTGGATGGCAAAGACGTCGAAAGCGACTTTGGACAGGAATGCCGGGTCTGGGTGGCACAGGGTGAATTTGACGGTATATTGATCGACAGCCTCAATGGACTTGAACTCAGCCGGGTTGTCGCTGGTGCCATAATTACAGTCCGGGGCTGAAACCGTCATCGGGGAGAATGCCTCTTCTTTGTAGGGCGGTGCGCTGACAGCAGCTTGTGAGCCGCAAGCGGAGAGCACCATCGAGGCCAGCACGAGTACAGAAAGCACAACGTACAGTGAACGTTTCTCTTTCTCTCCTCCTAACAAAGGATTTTATAGGGTAATATGAACTTTTCGAAAACAACAGGGGAATATTGAAATTACGACAGGCTGCTCCTTTCTCCCGGTCCTTCTAGAAATTTGCGTAGAATTTCGGAAGGACTTTCACTCCAGAAACAACGTTACTAAATTATACAGCAAATACAGACCGAATAATGTAGGTTCTCTAAGGTTTTTCGTGAGAGGGCGTAGATGTTGAGGGTGGTTCCCGCTGGCTGAGAGCTATAAAAAAGCAAGGTACAAGCTGTTACATCCTGCCTGTACCTTGCGCTGTACCGTACCGATGAATGCTCCTCAGTAGACAGGCAAGGGGATTCCCGGCCCGTTCAGGCGCACCTGTACGGGATCTTCAGGCCAGACGCCAGGAACGGCTGTGCCACAATGCGGACAGGTTCCCTGCGCCGTGATCGTATAGTCCAGGATGACGTAGCCATAGCGCCGTATTAAGATGTGATTGCATTTGGAACATAGCGTGTTCTCGTACTCTTCGACATGACCAGGCAGATTCCCGGCATAGACATAATTCAAGCCCGCCTCGCGCCCGATCTCGGCAGCGCGCAGCAAGGTTTGCGATGGCGTGTTTTCGGGGTCGATCATCTTGTAGTCTTTATGGAACGCCGTCACATGCCAGGGAATTTCCGGCGAGACGCTACGCAGGAATTTGGCTGCCTCCCAAAGCTCTTCATTACTGTCGTTGAAACCGGGAATGACCAGCGTGACGACTTCGACCCACAAACCGAGGTCGTGCGCCGATTGGATAGCATCCAGCACGTGCTGCAAAACGCCGCCCAGTTTGCGGTAGTTTTTATCCTGCATGGATTTGAGATCCACTTTATAGGCCGAGAGATAGGGCTTCAGATATTCCAGCACCTGGGAAGTTGCGTTCCCGTTCGAAACATAGGCGCACTTCAAACCGGCTTCCTTCGCCGCCCGGAAGATGCGCACGGCCCATTCGCTAGTGATCAGTGGCTCGTTATACGACGAGACCACTACGCCCGCACCGCTGCGCCGGGCCAGATTCACCATTTGTTCGGGAGAAACCCGTTTGACTAGATCCAGCGCCACATCCGAGGCCGGGTCACGCATGGCCTGCGAAGTCAACCAGTTTTGGCAATATCCACAGTGGAAATCACAACCGAGCATTCCGAACGTCAACGCATTTGTACCAGGCAAGACGTGAAAGAAAGGTTTTTTCTCGATCGGATCGCTTTGCAGCGCAGCTACGTATCCCGACGGGACGCGCAATACTCCCTCCTGGTTAAACCGCACCTGGCAAATTCCCCGCCTGCCCGGACGAATCAGACAATGATGTCCACAAGCGTAACAACGCACAGAGCCGTCTGGCAAGGCATCGTACAACTCCCCTTCCACTGTCAGCCGGTCGAGCACGTTTCCAAAGGCTGTCATTAGGCCTCCTTTCTGGCCGGAAGCGACCTCCTCACAATACGATTCTAGTATACACCTCCCTGCAGCACGCTCACGAGGCTCCGAGAATACAGGATGAGGCCTTTCGGCGTTGCCCTCGTATGACTATTATGATACTGTCCACATGGACAGTTAAAAACCCGACCGACGGCGGGGGCATCCGGCCCCCCAGCAGCGTAGACTCGAATCGACGGGTTCACAGCCTGGAAGCCGAACGTCGAGTTGCCGTCTCGGCCCAGGTAACAGCGTTCAATAAGCCGGATCAAGTTTGAAAGGAGCGTGTCTATGTCTGTCAATCGTTCAAATACGGGTCTGTTGGTGAGCGGCGCTTTGCTCATCGGTCTGGGCATCCTATCCCTGCTCGGACAACTCTTCGGCAGCTTCAGCTTCTGGCATTTTTTCTGGCCGATCACGGTCATCGGTTTTGGCGCATTATTCTTCGTTGCCATGCTGATCGGTGGCGAGCAATTGGCTTTCATGGCTATTCCGGGCAGTATCATCATGGTCAGTGGTTTGATGCTTCTCTTCCAAAACCTGACAGGGGATTGGGCCAGTTGGTCTTACGGCTGGACGATTACGCTGATCTCAGTCGGTCTGGGCATCTATATCATGGGCGCCTACCAAAACAACGAACACCGCCGTCAGGCAGGCTCCAAAGTTATGAAAGCGGGAGCAATTCTATTCGTTATCTTCGGCGCTTTTTTTGGGATGCTCTTTTCTTTCTTCAACCCGCACCAGTACTTCTTCCCTGCGCTGCTGATCCTGTTGGGAGCTTACCTGGTTGTGGTTCGCTCCGGCCTGATCGATTTCCGCAATCCCAAAGAAAAGGCCGAGTCAGATCAGTTTAGCCATCCAAACTGACCCGGACGGATAGTATGGAGACAACAAAATGAAAAGACGTTCTTATTTCTTCCCGTTGGCGCTGGTCGCAACCGGAGCAATCTGGCTGCTGATCGACCTGGGCAGGCTTCCGGCCGAAAACTTGTGGGCGCTGGCTCACTTTTGGCCCTTCCTGCTGATCGCCGTCGGTCTTGGACTGATCCTGCGTGCCTGGTGGAGCCCGTTCCGCATCCTGCTGGACGTTCTGGTTGTCGGCGGGGCAGTGCTGGCCATCCTGTACGCCCCGCAATTGGGCTGGAACACGCCTCAATGGCTGGGACTCCAATTCAACGGCAGTATCTCCGGGTCGGGGAAAATCGTTAGCGAAACCCGCCAGGTAAGCGGCTTCAGCAACGTGGAGGTCGATTACCCGGCCCAGGTCAGCATCAAGCAGGGGGCTGCCGAATCGCTCAGCATCGAGGCGGATGACAACCTGCTGCAGCAACTTCGCTCGCGGGTGACGATGGGCACGCTGTATCTCGAAAACGCCGAACCGAACTGGGGAAAACGAGTCAATCCCAGCCGCCCGGTGAAGGTCACGATCACTGTGAAGGATTTACGCCATTTGGGATTCTCCAGTGCAGGGAGCGTGGCGATTCAAAATCTACAGACCGATAATTTGAGCCTGGATGTCAGCGGGGCCGGCAGCATCACACTCGATAAACTCAACACGCACAGCCTGGATTGCCACCTGGACGGAGCCGGCAGCGTGACTGCCAATGGTGTTGCCGATGCCTTGCACTTGAGCATCAGCGGCGTGGGGAACTTCCAAGGCAGCAACCTTTCCAGTCAAAGCGCAGATGTCCAACTGGACGGAACGGGCAATGCCACCGTCCATCCCAAGAACGATCTGAGCGTCGACATCAGCGGCCTGGGCTCTGTGCGTTACTTTGGGAATCCAAGCATTACCAGACGCATCAGCGGTCTTGGCGGGGTCGTCAAGATTGGCGAATAAAAAGGAGATTCAAAGATGAGACCCAAACTTCCAACCATCCTTTCAGGGCTGGTCTTAATCCTGGTCGGCGGGTTCGCGCTCGCTGCTCAACTCGGTTATTTCGAGAATCAAACCCCACAGTTTTGGATGGCTACCTTTGCAGGGGTTGCCGTCTTGTTCCTGGTTGCCTACATTTTGAGTGGAATCCGCGCCTGGGGTTGGCTCTTTCCCACGCTGATCTGCGGGGCGGTTGCTTTGACAATTTTCTTGAGCGAAGCCGGCCTGCGAAGTTCGATCATCGGCATGCCCATCTTGTTGAGCATTGGCTTACCATTCCTGGTGCCTTTCGCCCTGGATACCCATAAAAACTGGTGGGCGCTGATCCCTGCCTGGGTAATGGCAATGCTCTCCCTTACAGTTGCCCTGGCCGACCAGGTCAAGGGGGAATGGGTTGCCGCAATTCTGATGTTTGGCTTTGCCTTGCCCTTCTTCGTGGTTTTCCTGGTTAACCGCTCTCGCTGGTGGGCACTGATTCCCGGCTTCGTGTTCAGCGTGGTAGCGGTGACCCCGCTCATCGCCATGAACCTGAAAGGGGAATACGTGGGCGGCCTGTTCAATATCTTCATCGGACTGCCGTTCCTGGTGGTTTATTTTGCCTCACGCAAAACCTGGTGGGCGATCATCCCGGCCGGCGTGATGATCAGCATCGGCTTGATGGTGATCTTGATCGGGCTCCTGGGCGCCAACGAGACGACCGGCTCGTTCAGCGTCGGCGCGATGTTCCTCGGCTGGGCCGCCACTTTTGGATTGGTCTGGTTGCGCCGCGACCTGCATCCCACCGACTGGGCCAAATATCCGGCCGTGGTATGCGTTGTGCTGGCAGTTGCCATGGCGCTGGGCGCGGCCCAATCCAACCTGATCTGGCCGGTCCTCTTGATCGCCGGTGGCTTGCTACTGCTCTATTTCGGCTTTCGACGCAAAGCCGTGGAGCTATAACGGCTATTCCCTTCCTGGCCTCTTCAACAAGAGGCCAGGAAGATTTTGGCGCCTGCCGGCTTTTAATCATCCCTCCTAGCAGGCTGTCGGAGAGAGAACTCGCATCCCGATTTTCCCCCTGTTTTTAGGCCCTTTGTGGGGCAAAGAGAGCAAAATTCACTCACTTTTGGGTCTAAAATGGGGCAGCTTTGGTACGAAAAAGAGTTCTCCGACAAGCTGCTAGGTTGGAATGAATCAAAAAGTAGAGGGAACCCTTGCCATCGTCGCAGCATTGATCGTGCTCTCCAGCGCAATGTGGAATCCACGTGTTTCGGTGGTCGTCTCGCTGACGGCGCTCGTAGCCTTTGGTATCTACAAACTCATGCAAAAGCGGGAATAACGCCATGACAAACCGAAAACAGCTCACGCTATTCTCCGTCCTGATGGCAGTTTACATGCTGTGCGCCTTTGCGACCTATACTTTCTTCATCGACCAATTGGCGGCGTTTGCCAACCTTCCCGTCCCAACTACGGACCTTCCAGCGCCCCTCATTGGACTGGCAAACGCCGCTATCGTATTGGTGGTCTACGGATTATTGGGGCTGGCCGGTTACTGGTTCGCCCACAAACTCGGCCTGCCAGGCATCTACCGCCCGAATGGGAACGGGCGAAGCTGGTTTCTGCTCCCCATGGGAATCGGCCTGTTGTGCGGCTTGGAGCTGGTTGGAGGCGATATTCTGTTCGCCCCCGTCAATGGCGTCGGACGTCTCGTCCATCCTGGATTCCCGCTTTCCATCCTGGCTTCTCTCAGTGCAGGCATCGGGGAGGAGATCGCCTTCCGAGGCTTTGTGCTCGGCTTGTGGGGATTCATCCTGAATTGGGCTTTTCACCGTTTCGATGGTCGCAGCGCTGCTTTATGGATCGCCAATGTGATAGCTGCGCTGGCTTTCGGCGCCGGACACCTGGGCACAATCATGATAACAACAGGCGCTACCTCTATCTCCGATTTGAGCCCGATCCTGCTGCTGGAAGTCTTCCTGCTCAACGGGCTGATCGGCCTGTTGGCCGGCGAACGTTACATGAAGGACGGTTTGCTGGCCGCATCAGGAGTGCATCTCTGGGCAGATGTGGTCTTTCACGTGATTTGGGGGCTCTTCCCCTGACCGAAAATCCTTACAAGATTCCAAAGATCTCTTCTTCCAGCCAGCGCCCAGCCTTCGCCGTCACGGACGGTCATTTGGACAACATCGTCCAGGGTAACAGGTCTGGCACTTTGTTTTGAGAAGCCGGTAGGTAAATTGCCGCGAACAAAAGATGATGCCCAATGAAAATCACCGTTGCCACTGTGTGCAGCCAGGTGGATAAGACGATCAGCGTTTGCGACATGAGATTTCCCTTTTTGCCCCATCTTATCCCGAATAAAAAGAAGACTCCCCCGCCAATGGGAGAGTCTTCGACTTGTCAAGTGGACAGGTCCTTCATTTTGCGGACGCCACCATGTGGAAATAGGCGTCACCCAATTTTAAGCAGCGCTTCTCGCAAGCGCTCGACCTCTTCCAAGGTGTTGTAATGCGTGGCGCCCACACGCACCATACCGCCGCTTTCTTCCAATCCAAGACGTTCGGTCACGTTAATGGCATAGTAGTTTCCATCCCAAACGTAGATTTCCTGCGCCGCCAATTGTTGGGCAACGTACCGTGGCGGCAAGTTTTTCAACCGGAAGGAATAGGTTGCCACACGTTCATCGATACGCTGCGGGGCGGTGAGACCATAGAGAGTCAGGCCCGGAACCGATTGCAAGGCAGACAGCAGCGCCCGGCTGAGTTCAAGCTCGTAAGCATGCACGGCCAAGAGCGCCTTCTTTAGTTCCAGCCGACGTCCATGATAACCTTCACGATCGAGGTCGTTTGCATACGCAGCACCGGACTCTTTTCCGAGCCATTCAAAGTATTCGACGGCACCCAGAACCCCGGCAAGGCCCTCATGGTTTTGCGTACCCGTTTCAAACTTGCCGGGAAGCTGATTCGTGGCCGGACGCACTTTGTAGGCGAATAGCGATTCCAAGATTTCGCGCTTGCCATAAAGGATGCCGGCATGAGGACCAAAGAATTTGTAGGCAGAGGAGACCAGAAAGTCACAACCCAGTTTCTGTACGTCGATGGGGCCATGCGGCGCATACTGGACGGCGTCCACATAGACCAACGTACCTGCCTCATGAGCCATCTTGATAATCTCAGCCAGGGGATTGATGGTTCCAAGCGAATTGGAGGCATAACCAACCGCCAGCAGACGCGGCTTGCGGCCCAGGGCTTTTTGCAGGTCCTCCAGTTTCAGTGTGCCGTCGTCCACATCGAAGTCCACCCAGTTAACCTTGACGCCACGATCCTGCGTAGCCAGGACCCAGGGCGTTACGTTGGCGTCATGGTCGAGACATGTGACCACGATCTCCTCTCCGGATTTCCAACTGCGCGCAAGCGAACGGCTGATATGCAGAGTCAGGGTGGTCATATTATTGCCGAAAACGATCTCCTGCGGATCAGCAGCATTGTAGAAATCCGCCATTGCGCGGTGCGCCTCCTCCAGAATGGCATCCGAAGCAAGGCTGGTGGCAAAGACGCCTTCATGGTTGGCGTTACAATCCAACAGATATCGAGTGATTCGTTCCAGGGATTGCCTGGCAATTTGGGTGCCGCCGGGATTATCGAAGAAAATCACAGATCGTTTTAAGGACGGAAACTGAGCACGCACAAGGGACGAGTCGAGAAGCGCCATACAGGAACCTCCACGAAAATGGGCAGGCAACGTTTGTATACAACAAAACATCCCGACCAAGCAGGCCAAGATGTTTTATTCCGTCGCTTAAAACAGCAAACGCCAGGGTGAGGGGGGCACCCTAACGTTTGCTGTTCTTATAATACTATAAAGGCGATTTCGATGCAAGGGCTAATGATTAGAGTTTTATAAATTTAACTAACTTGCACAAATGTGACTGAGCGTTTTGCTCTGGTGTGCCCCTTCACGGGTATGTCCCGAACCACCTTCCCCATTACCGGGGGCGAAAAGCTCTTCAATCAGGGATTTGAGATAAGTGAACGGTGAGTTCAATTCGTAGTCTACGATCTCGCCATCAGCGCCAACTATAATTCGCTTCACTAAAACCTGCAAGAGCGTGGCGCGCTGTTTCTCATCCAGGCGGGGATATAAGTCTCCGATTTTTGCCATCAGAGCCAGAGCCGCATCCAGGTTGTCCAGATGGAACACAGCCTCCCGTTGCATGTCAACCAGTCTCAGTTCGAGAAACCGCAGCTTCTCCCGCCATTCGGCTCTCAATTGGTCATAGGTGTTTTCTTCTATCTTGCTCGTAATGAACAACCGTCCCAATCTGGCCTCCTCCTCTTTCAGTTGGGAAATTTGGCGGTTCAATTCGCTCACTTTGTTCTCTTGTCCACCGCTCGTAGCTTTTCTAACCTCCCGCTCGTACATGGCACGAATATTTGGAACACGAGCGGGATCAACGGATATGCCCTCAAGCCAATTCGGAATTTGGCAGTCGATCCTATCACAAGGAATATGCAGTTTCCTGCCCAACGGTCTGGCATGGGTGATGTAGTAGGAATAACTCTGTGAGCGGCCGGTAGGCGTCGAACCGTACATCTTGAAGGTCTGCCCTTCCATCTGCACATAGAGTAGACCTCGCAACAGATACATGACTTTCCGCATCCTGGACTTCTCGCCGTCATGTTTATGCAGAATATCGAGACCCCGCTGGTACTCCTCGGTCGTGATGAGCGCTTCCCATTGTCCCCTCACCTCCCCTACCTTGATCCCGAAACGTTCCGAGACCACCCAGCCCGCATAGAACGGGTTATGAAAAATCGCGTGGAGACGGTTGGCGGCATATCGGCGGTGTCCTGTCTTGGGATCGTTCCATGCCCAGGGCCGTCCAGTCATCCGGTCTTTCCCTTTCCGAGCCAACTCCCCACAGATTCCTTGCAGGGTATATCGTCCGGTCAACAAGAGTTCCCAGGCTTCTTTGAGCACGGTTCCCGCTTCGGGATCGAGTTCCACCCAGCGTTCGTATTTGTTGCTGCTGACCTGCCGCTCCTTGTTGATGTAGCCCTCCGGCGCCTTTTGCGGCCAGCCTCCCGCCCGTAACTTGACCTCCATCCCATCGCGCGTGCGCTCGCGCAGCACGTCCACTTCGCGCTGCGCCAGTCCCATCTGCAAGAGAAACATGAAGAAACCATCCGGCGTTTCCGGCATCAGAGACGGCATGTTCGCCACCCGCAGCTTGATCCCCAAACTGATCAGTCGGGTTGCAGCCTGCAACCCTTCGACAGCGTTGCGTCCGAAGCGGTCTGCCCGATACAAGCCCAAATGGGAAAAACGTCCCGCTTCCGCATCCGCCAACAACTGTTGGTAATCTTTGCGGTTCGGGCTTGTGCCGGTCAGCGTATCCAGGTATTCCCTCTTGAACTTCACATTCGACGGAGCAAGCAGGTAGTCCTGGATGTGCTGGCGCTGAAAGGTGAACGACCGTTCGGGTGTCTGTTTGTCTTCGTCGCTCACGCGCAAGTAGGTTGCCCAGCCGGGGGAAAGAATCGTTTCAGTCATATCTACACTCCTGGAAAATTTCCGGAAATCCTACGGGAAAACCGCCCTGCCGTCAAGTAACGCCGGTGTTACCTATCTTCCGAAGAAAGAAGCTTCTGGAGTTGCCCGATCTCTTCCTCTGTGAGAACCGACAAGAGAAGTTTCCCAACCTCCAACACACGCTCCAGGTCTTCTTTCGAAGCCTGGTCGTCTTCCAAGGTGGTTGATACGGAGATTTGGGGCTTTTCCATTTTCCTTCCCGATTCCATCAGGGAACATTCGTGTTCCCTGTATGGAATTCTAGGAAAGGATGCCTTGTCTGTCTGCTATTCAGTTAGCCTGGAGTTTGCCTTCGGTTTACTCCCCCATGATCGCAAATCTTACAAAGCCAGAGTCCGACTCAAGCGCAGAACCGTCCCCATGACGAACTCCGGCGGGATGGCTCGCAAGGGCATGTGCTCCTTTTCAGCCTGTTCCAACAAATAGGTTTCGGTTTCCTCGCTGAAGGCCAAAGGCCACCAATGGAAGCGCTGACCGGGAGACGTGTCCAGCAGTTTCTCCGGGATCGGATACTGATTCGATGCTTCGAAGGTATCCAGATTCTTGTCACTGGTCAGGCTGTGGATGCGACACAGCAGGAAACGCCCCCCACTTTTCCCGAAGGGCAAAATGGCGATGTCGCCGGGTTGGGGCCGTTTGCCTCGGTCACAGATCAACAGGTCGCCACGCAGAATGCTGGCTTCGGGGATGTTTTCCGTGGCGGCCAACGCAAACACATTCTCCGGATCGGCCCCTGCCAACCCGCTGGCAAAGTGCCCGTGTTCCTTCGGAAAATCGATCAACTCACCGTAACGGTCGAACTTCCCCGCAACGACCACTTCGATCATGGTTTCTGCACTTCCGGCGCGCTCGATCAGCCGGATGAAAAATCCGGAGACACTGTCCCGCGCGAAGTAGATGTACCCTTTGTTATGCAGGGCTTCCAGGGTCTTGTGCGCCGTGGGCAGCTTGACGCCGAAATGTTCGGCGATTTCTTCCAGGCGTGGGGAGGATTCGTTCTCTTTTACGTATTCGCGCAAGAAGTCGAGGTACTCGCGCTGGCGAGGGGTGAGGGCGTGCGGCATTATGAATTGATTGCTGCTCAGTCGAGCAATCCGTATTTCTTGCCTCTAAGGCGATAAGGCTCCTCTCCACCCTCCAGATGTTGTATTACCTCGTGGCGAATGTCCGCATCTTCGATAACGCCCTTGTTGACGATGTTGCCTTGAGTGGCTGAACTCTTCAGTACCTGAATTAGATCTGCGTCAGCGGTTACGGCAACATTAGGATTGTGAGTTGTTAGTATAAATTGACGGTTATCTTTTCCACGTCTCAGTTTTAAAACAACGTCACTGAACACTGAAGCGATGTCAATTGATTCTTCGGGTTGGTCAATAATGATTGGATATTCGCCTGCCGTCAAAGCGATGATTAAGAGAGCTGTGCATTTTTGGCCCACAGAAATACCGGAAATTTCATAGTATTTGCCATCGTCTTTCTGAAACTGAATTGATGGAACATCTTCAGGAATTTGTTGATATTGCAACGAAAGAACCTGTTCCTGGGCCTCCATTGCGCTGAGCCAAGTGACTAGCTTCTGTATCACCTTGGTTTCTAGTCTTGTTTTTTCTGCCAGCCTTTCGGCGTCTTGATTAATCACTAACTCGACAAATTCACGAGGAGAGATGGAGTCTGCTATTTGATTTATGTCTGCTTTTCTAATCCTTGTTCCAGTGGAAAGAGTTTGTAGCGCATCAGAAAAGGACTCTCTGTTTTCGCCTAGCTTTATCTCTAGCATTAACTTACCTTCAGATAGCTGGGTTAATTCGTTGTATTTTTCTTTCCTCGCATCATACTCTTGACTTACAATATCATCTAATACATCAAGCCAAGCATTTCTCTTTTGCATTAGATCTTCATATCGTTTAACATCTTGCTCAAATGAATGAATTTTTTCTTCTAATCCTGCTTCCTCGCTTTGTAGTCCTTTCCTTCTTGTCTCAAAGCTTTTTTGACTGCCCCCCGCTTGATCGAAGAATTCGTCGTATTTTACCTTGACTTCGTTGTAACTAGGCATCCACCCTTTGAACTCCTGGTTTACCTGCTGTTTATTTTGTTCCAATTTCTTGACAAGTGTCTGTAGCTCTTCACCTATGAGTCTGTACGAGAGTTTCGAAATATCGTTTGCTGCGACAAGTTTCTTCTCGGCATCGAGTTTCTTTATGACCTTGATGGGTTTATTATCAGTATCAATCTCTTGTTTCAAACCTTTTATTTTTTCAATCAGTTCATCGTGATAATCCAATTCCTTATCGAAAGCTGCTTTCTTGTTTTCCGCTTCTTTCATAGCTTTGAGAATCGGGCTCTTCAATGATTTTTCAATATTGCTTATCTCTTCCTGTATTGTGTGAAGATCTTTCTTAGCCTGACCAAGTTGCTCTGCGGCATCTACAACCTCGGCTAGATCATGGTCGTTCTTTCTCAACTTCTGAATTATCTCAGACCTTCGTCTCTCTAGTTCGTCTGTCGCAATGAACCTGTCTATTAACTCCAGTTGAGCCTGAGGGTTCCTGGAAATGTGTACAGCTTCGGTTTGACTATATGCAATTATGGGAAACAACGAGGGTATTTTACCTTTGTATTCCTCGCCTGTAGTGAGGTTATTGACAATAAACTGGCCTTTCTTGGCTTGGTATTCTTTGGTTATTTGATATCTTGTACCGTTCGTTAGTTGAATTTCTGCCGTGACTGAGCCTCCAAGTCCTAATTGATCTTGGAGTTTTCCTTGTGTATCCTTGATGATCTCTTGAATTTTCGACGGTTGGTCTAATACAAATCGAATGAGCTCTACAATGAGGGACTTCCCGACTCCTTGTCCTCCAATTATTGCATTTTGACAAGGATGAAACTCGATTGTCTCGTTATCGAAGAATCCTCCTTTCACGCTTATCCGTAGGAGATTTGGGAAAGTTTTATGATGCAATTGCTGAAACAGTTCGCTCGTACAAATCCTCACTTCTGGATCAAAAAAACATTGTTTTAAGCCTTCGAAATTTACATTTTCTAGCCGGAAGAATGTTTTCTTGGAACCAATATCTTGGATCGAGTGGGCATCAGATGCTTCGTATGTAGGTAAAAATCGTTTGTAAGTTGGATCATTGCCATCCAAGAACTTTTGAGTTCTCGCTGATGTTACTTCTGCGGCAAAGAGGTTAGGGTTTTGTATAATCTTAGTCCTCGGGGTGCCTTTCATGTCGTGCAATACCCCATGACTAGAATCTGCGTGGGCTAGTACAGGTATGCCACCATGGTCAACTATTCCGTTGATGATGTCATTTGGCGCGCCAGTGGCAATTTCGTCTGTTCTCCCTCTTTTTTCCCTTGTAAGACCAATGTTTGACAGAAAGTCGTTCAAGTCTTCAGACGTTTTTCCAGGTTCAAATATTGCAATGATATGTACTAGTCCTTCTTTACCAGCAGTTACAGACACTTCAATTCCTGGAAAAATCACTAACTGCTTACCTTTTGCGGCAGCACTAATTTTGTCTACCCATTCAGCAGTATTATGATCTGTAACACAAATACCCGCTAACCCAGCTTTTTCGGCAGCCTCAATGATTTCAGATGGAGTAGCCTCTTGATCTCTAAAATCCTTTGAGCCGGGCGTGTGTACATGAAGGTCCAACGCTTTATATGAAAGGCCAAGTTGTTTTGTTTTTCCAGCCATTATACTAACTCCTTTGTACATATAATGCCCGCGGTCACAAATTGCGCCTTCCCGCTCGATAAAAAGCGCAATTTGTGACCGTGACGGGTATATTACAGCAATAAAACCTTATTGCTTGACACCGATTACACTAAATTCTAAGCTTTAGGTAGCTTACTTGTTAATCACAAACTATGCAACGCCTGGGGGAAACCACCGCTTTCAAAGATCGCAACCTCCGTCTCAAGGGGGCGGACATTGCCACGCAGCGCGGCTGGACGGGCGTGCCCAACTTCATCCTCGAGACCGACAAGATTTCCGTCGGCGCCAAACTCACCTATGCCATGCTCTTGAAGTACGCCCGCGAGTTGGACGAGTGCTTTCCCGGCCAGGATCGTCTGGCCACGGATATGGGCACCTCCCGTCAAAGCATCAACGCGTACATCAAGGAATTGAGCCGTGTCGGTTTGATCACCGTGCAACGACGGGGACAAGGCCGACCCAACCTCTACACCATCCACATCAAAGCTTCCTTCTGGAAAAAGTCCCACTAAACCCAGGCTGATGTCAAAATATTTGACATCTTGATGTCCAATATTGACCGTTCTAGAAGTCCAAAATTTTGACACTAATAAGATACAGTGAGTATCAAACAGAAAACTAAGATACAGTGAGTATATATCAATTTTGGGGAATCAGAAGCGGCTTTCGCCGCTGAATCCAGCCAAACGGAGCAGATCGTACAACGATTCGCCAGCGAACAACGATTGTACTCAACCGAAAAGACCAAGACCGAACCCCCAGGCTGAACACCGGGCATTGCCCCGGTCGAGCTGCCTGGGAGTTTCCTCGGTCCGGCGGGTGTCGAGCCCTTGGACCGAGCCAGGAGATTTGCGCCTTCTCATGGAGGCCGTGCCCGACGGACTGATTTTCCCCTGGGAAACGGGTCAAACAGACCGTGCGATCCGACCCCCAATCGTCGGCGCAACGTGTCGGGGCATCGCCGCTCTCGCGGTCGTACCCCGACTGCCACCGCTGCGCCCTGTCTCTCCCCCTGGTCGCGCCAGGGTTCCCTCGTCGCCAGATGTCGCTGCGCTCCTCTGGCACCTCGGCTCATCGCTCGGCAAGAGACTCCCTGCGGGAGACTCTTGCGCTCGCTGCCGCGTTGGCAGTCGGCGTCCTCGACGCCGACACGTGCGGCCGCCGGTTTCTCCTGGACCTCTCCGGCGGCCTCTCAAAGCGGAAGCGCCTGCGGCGCCGATTCGAACGCGCACCTCCCGGTTTTCCCCTTGCTTATTCGCGTCTAACTCGTCCCGTGACTTCGTCCCCTTCCCCTGGCATGTTAAGGTGAAACGGAGGCGCGAGATGAAAGAGAGCGAGCAAGTTCACGAGATCGAGACCCTGGCGCGCGACCTGGCAGGCACGTTCCTACAACGCCGCGATTTGTACCCGCGCCAACTGGGAGATGGGAGCTACGTGTGCGTCCACAAACCGCTCCTGGAGCGGCACCTGGTGGCCCACCTCGACGGCAGACTCACGCTGGGAGCGTACGTGCTCAGCCCCGACAGCCGCGCGCGGTTTGTCGTCGTCGACGTGGACGACGATCTCCGGTTGGCGCGCCTGGTGGCAATGTCCGCGTGCCTGGCCGGGGAGGGCGTGCCCTCCTACCTGGAGACCAGCCGCCGCGGAGGGCACCTGTGGTTCTTCTTCGAGCAAGCCGTGGCGGGTGAAGACGCCCGCGCCTTCGGGCTGGGTCTGCTGGCCGCTCACGGCCTGCCGGGTGTGGAACTCTACCCCAAGCAGGCTCGGCTGGGAGACGGGCCGGGCTCGTTGATCCGGCTGCCGTTTGGCATCCATCGCAAAACAGGGCGACGCTACGGGTTCGTCACCCCGAGCGGCGTGCCGCTGGCGGGCTCCCTGGCAGAGCAGATTCGCCTGCTCTCCAGGCCGTGTCGCGTTCCGCAGGCCGCGCTGCGGCGCTATGCGACGGTGGAACGGGCCGTCCCGCAGCCGGTCTTGACCCGTTCGCGGGCAGCTGGGGAGACGCTGTCCGAACAGATCAAGAGCACGGTGACGGTCTACGACTTCGTCCGCCGGTACGTGGCTCTGTCCCCGGCGGGACGCGGACGCTGTCCGTTCCACGACGACCGGCACGCCAGCTTTTCGGTCAACGTCGAGAAGAACTACTGGCACTGTTTTGCGGGATGCGGTGGCGGCAGCCTGATCGATTTTTGGATGAAGTGGCGGAATGTGGATTTCAGGGAGGCGGTGGGTGAGTTGGCCGGGATGCTGCTCTGAGTTGCGAAAAATCGTGACCCTGGGAGCTGATGTATAATTATCTGGAGGTGTTCCGGTGGTTACAAAAACGTCCCGTGCCCGCATTCGAGTCCCACGAGCCAAGTTGCGAGATTTCTGTCGGCAGTATCACGTCCAACACCTGGCGCTGTTCGGTTCCGTTCTCCGGCGTGACTTTCATGCTGAAAGCGACGTGGACGTGCTGGTTCTGTTCTCGCCCGAAGCGCGTGTTGGTTTATTGACTTTGTCACGGATGCGCCGTGAACTCTCCGACCTGTTCGAGCGCCCCGTCGACCTGGTCTTGATGGACGGCTTGAAACCGGTCATCCGCGACGCGGTGCTCTCCGACATCGAGGAAGTCTATGCGGCCTGAGAAGCTGTATTTGACCGACATCGTCGAGGCGTGTGAAGCAATTGACTGATAGCAAAAAACCCAAAGTAATAGTGACTCTGGTTATCCTTCTTTAGTTTTCCCACTTATGTCTAGTTTCCCGATTCTGAATTTTGGGGTACGTTCTTCTTCTGAGTCGATTTCTTCCGGCTGCTTTTTTAGCCCTAGCCCATCTAATACCAAGTCTGCGATCCACTTCGACCTTTTTTCCAGCAACTCTTCGTCGCTCATGCCGCGCAGTTCTTTCATAATTATGTTTCTCCTAACCACCTTGTTACTGAAGATTAATGTGAATTGAGTATATCAAACATCCAATAGCTGTACAATATCCATATGACCAAACATAATCGTAAGCATGTCGGCTGCATGTGCCAAGATATTGTACGGGATTTCATTACTGAAAAGGTCAAGGTCTCTGGGATTTTCAGAGTCTACGCATAATGCCCCGAAGCATGATACGTCGTCGTCATGATTGGGCCAACCTGGCTTGTACCGGATCGGAACTACCAAAGTGGCGTTATAGAAATCATCCCATCGATCATTCCTGTTAATGTAGCCTGACAACTTTTTCAAATTGTTGCTGTAGAATTTTCGTTTCCCTTGGATTATCACCTCGTTGAAAGCCGTATTATCGTCCGCACGATACACGACTTGCCTGATCTCCCTGCGCCCCAGCTTTTTCTCCCAGGTATAAGGGTCTCTGAATACAGAAACGATATATCTTCCTTTTGGGGAAAGAATGTCGGCCTGATCACCTTTTGCCTTGTTTTCGATCTCTTGAGCTTCGTCTCGCGCAATAATAAGTTTCACCGTTAATGATAGATCTTCCCCGATTGCGTACCCCCTGGCGTTATAGTAATCTTGAAATACGTTTCTCGTATCGGTCAATAACGAATGGCAGACTTGGTAGAAGTACGTCTTGTTGGTCTTGTAGGCATTTAAATCGGGTTGACTCTTAGCTAACGGACGACAAATTTCTTTGAAAAAGTAATCCCGGAATTTATCTACCATTCGGTGATCAGCTTCCAGTTGAGTCGACCACAATGAACGAAACCTATCCGCTTTGCTTTCGACACTGAGTATTTTCAAAGTAAGAGCTACGATGATCGATACCAGTAAAACCAAGATCAGGATGTCACGAATGTAAAAGAATACAATAGTTGGTTGTGAATATTTAATCCATATTGCCAGTACAAAGCTGGCAATCCCCACTAGCAAAGATATTGTAGCGATACTACGGTCGAGGGTACCAAAGAAGAGCCACCGAAACCTTTCCGGTAGTGAAAGTCGTAGTTTGGACATCATTTAATCCTCCTATGGTAGTAAAGTCTGGTTTTGCAGTCTGGTCGCGAATTTTTTTGTGATTGATGGGCCTCCTCTCGTTTTCTAAACCACATCTCCCTTGCGCCCGCTGGTGAAGTCGCGCTTCAAGCGCAGCTTGGCACTTTCGATCCCGGCTTTGTCCAGAGCGCGCAGAATGGAATAATGCACGGACAGGCTCATGGCGGTTACGTCGTCGGCATCGAAATAGCTGGGTTCCACGAAGAAATAGGCCAATACGCTCCTCTTGAAGATGTAACCTGCGGCGGCAATCAGCAGGCACAGAAAGATCAGGCTGCCGATCCAACCGATCAAGAAGACCATCCCGGAGTTGATGAAAACGGGGGCGGCGCCAGCCTGGAAGATACCGAGAATGAACGAAGCGATGACCAGGACGACCATCAGAGCGCCGTTGATGACCGGTCGTATGAAAGTCTTCCAGGAAGTGTACAAGTCTTTTCCGTGTTGGGCCACGTAGATGACGGTGGTCACGCCGGGAAAGGTCGTGGTGACGACGTATTCACGATAGCCGGGCGCGGATAAGTCCACGTAGCCGTTCTTGTTCGCTGTTTTGACGTCCGGCATTTCGCGGCTTTCGAGCTGTGTGAGCACTTCCTGACGCACGGTCTCTGCTTTTGCCCCCATTCCTTCGACGAGGTCGGCCCAGCCGTCGATGAAGAGCCCTAATTTATTGACGTTGATCGTTTGTGCCATGCTTGCCTCCTGATTGTGTTATTCGATCTCCGGAGGCTTGTTCCATCCCCCGGAGTTGGTGCGCTCCCCTTGACAGCGCCGCTACAATGAAAGGTGAAGCAGGTCCCGACTTGTTTCACCTTTGGAGAATTAGGGGCGTCGAGAATTACTTCTCGCGCTCCTTTTTCTTTCCTTGTTCGCGCCGTAATCTATCTTCGAGCTCTCGAACCCGGCATTGTGTGGTGAGAGCTTCGTCCATCCAAGCCTTGGCAGGATTGGATGGTTCCTGTCGTTGTCTCCCGCGACCGTCCAAGAACAAGTCCCAGACGAGAAAATCCACGCCTGCGCCGATCAAAATGAACGGCCAGGCCACGAAGTAATAGAGAAGTTGCAACATATAGATCACCCCCCTTCTTGGCATGTATCGATGTCTTCTTTGTTAAGGAACGGGAAATGAGCCGGGAACCTGCTTATCGACAAGTGTACTTCCGTTTTCCGAATCTGGGGCATAATTAATGCGGTACATCGTTACAATTCTGTCAGTGGAGGACAACATCGTGCTACGTTTGGGAATGACCGTAGAAGGCAGCCAACCCGTGGAGTTGTCACTGGATGAACGCCGTCAGGGGACGTACATCATCGGCACGACCGGGACGGGCAAATCCACCCTGCTCAAGAACATCGTCTACCAGGATATGTTGCGCGACCGGAAGCACGGCTTGATGGTGCTCGATCCGCATGGCGACTTGATCGACGAGTTGCTGGAACTGGTGCCCAGGGAGCGGATCGAGGACGTGACCTTGTTCGACCCGATGGACGTCGAGCACCCCTTCGGACTCAACCTGTTGGAATGCGACCAGGACGACCCGCGCCAGGTGCGTTGGGTGGTCTCGACTGTGATGGGTACTCTGCAACGGCTCTTCTCCTATTCCTGGGGGCCGCGGCTAGAACACGTCTTACGACATACCCTGCTCACCGCCATTCGTTTGCCCGATGCCACCTTCATCGAGTTGCTCTTGCTGCTCACCAATGAGAGTTTTCGGAACCAGGTCGTCAAGGAACTCGACGATCCGATCCTGTCGCAGTTCTGGGCAGATTTGCCACACAGCCACAAAGATCGCTACGAACTCATCAGTTCCACCCTCAACAAGATCAGCCCGTTCATTACCGACCGCAGTATGCGCAACATCATCGGGCAGCCCAAGACCACCATCGACCTACGCAAGACCATGGACGAAGGCAAGATCCTGTTCGTCAACCTGTCCAAAGGCGATCTGGGCGAAGCCAATTCGTCGCTCCTGGGCGCGGTATTGGTCAACATGACGTTGATCGCCGCCTTGCAGCGCCGCCCGATCCCCTTCGAGGAGCGCCGGGCGTTCCACTTGATCGTGGACGAGTTCCAGAACTTTGCCACCGAGAGCTTCGACATCTTGCAGAGCGAGGCGCGCAAATATGCGGTGGACGTGGT
>JBJKRF010000167.1:0-24414 GCA_046704785.1 Anaerolineales bacterium
ATCTATTACAGGATGAGAAGAACGTTCTCCGTTTTTTAACTCATAAAAATCCGAGTATACCAGACCTCCGTCCGACATGTCAGCAACAGGGAGAACACCGGCCCGAGCCCCCCCCCCCCCCGCACCGGCAGCTTTTTTTTTTATTATTTTTTTTTTATTTTTTTTTTTTTTTTTTTTTTTTTTTTTTTTTTTTATTTATTTTTTTTTTTTTTTTTTTTTTTTTTTTATTTTTTTTTTTTTTTTATTATTGTTTGTTTTTTTTGTTGTTGTGGGGGGGGGGGGGCCCCCCCCCCCCCCCCCCCACCCCCGCATTGACTCCCTTACCACGGAAAATTCCAAAGAACCCCAATAAATCTGCACTGCGCCAATGGCGGAGAGTGGCCGAACTGAATAGTTGCGGCCACTCTCGCTTCTTTCAGTTATGGGTTTTGGTTTTGTTGCGGAGGGGAACCGTTTGCTCCCGCTCCAGGGCCGCCAGGGGGTAGCCCCAGCGCAGCGATCAAGGCTTGTTCGGTAACGCCGAGTTGTGCGGCGGCAGCGGCCAGATCGGGGCGACCTTGGCCCGGATCTCCCAAGGCGGCGCGCAGGGCCTGTTCGGTGACGCCCAACTGGCTGGCAGCCGCGGCAAAATCGATCTGCGGGCGTTGCCTTTGCTGTCCATTCTGGGCCTGGGGCTGCTGGCCGCCGTTTTGAGACTGTTGACCACCATTCTGTTGATTCTGTGACCCTCCGGGATTCTGCTGCTGCCTACCGCCACCGCCCACGGAAACGCGCGTAGGTTGGCCGCGGAAACAACCTAAGGTGTAGGGATAATCAGCCGTGGCAACGTAGTGATACATGTTCACGAGCTTGCCATCCCATTCGACTTCGCTGGTGATGCCATGACATGCGTCCAAATCGGCGGTCGTCAGGGTTTTCCCGTTTTGGACCGGCCCGTAGATGCCAAATCCATCCAGGGCGTAACCCACCAGGGGCGAATTCCCATTGGCGTCCACCTGATCCGGCACACAACTGGTCAGGCTGTGGTAATGATAGGTACCGTCCTGTTGCGGATGTCCCTGGCAGCTATCCTGGACTTCGTGCGCTACGGCATCGCGTCCACCGGCATCCAGCGCGTCGAAGAGGTAAGAGCCTGTCAACATAATGCCAATCGGCCCAAGGGTCAGGCAGGATGGCTGCGAAGCGAGCGTGGGATTGGCCGGCAAATTCAAGTTAACTGTCTGAGCGCTGATATGGTTGGGATTATGGTCATAAAGATACGCGCGGTCGCCTGGTGAAATCGGATAGTTTCCGGTCGGATGGTCGGGCAATCCATTGCCAGTAATAATCCGCGAATCGCCTTGCAGGCTGACGTTGAAAACGGAAGTCCAATTTGCGGAACCACTCACGGTGGGTTTGACCGTTTCGTTGAATGTGCCGTCGCTATTGATCCAACTACCGCTATGGGAAGCGCCGCCATTCCCGAAATTGGTCTGGCAGGACCAAACCGAGCCTACTTCTGGCTGTGTGGAAATGTGCCCGTCGCCAAGCGGCAGATGTGTCAGATCGACGCTGGTCGTGCCTGCGTTATTCACGTCATTCTGACTGGCAGGCGCCTGTCCATTGGACTGTTGTCCGTTGGCGAGTGGCTGCCCGTTGGGAGGTTGTTGCCCGTTGGGTTGCTGCTGTCCATTAGGAGGCTGCTGCCCGTTGGGTTGCTGTGCATTGGCAGATCCCTGCGCATTAGCAGCGGACTGCGAATTGGACGATTGCTGCCCATTGGCAGGCTGCTGTAGCGCTTGTCCACTCGCTTGTGAATTCCCAGCCGACGGGACAGATTGCTGAGCCGCTGCCGGCGCAAGGGTAGCAGCCGGCGCGCAGCCGGTCAACACCAGGAAGGCAATCATACAAAGGGATAAGATTTTTTTTGTCATCAGATTTCTCCTTTCAAGAGTTGGTTCTGGGGTATCTTGGTTTTCCGCATGGAGAAAGATCACTCTGTTTCGCCATGCCGGTTTCCAAAGGCCCTGTCTGTTTGATGTTGGCAGGATAGCAAAAAGATGTTCAGGAATTGTTCAGATTTGTTTTGAGTTCTGTTTGGAATCGATCCCAATTCTGCAAATTTTAGAGAGCGCACCCCATATCTATTCTCACAAAGAACCTAAAAGACCAAAGCCCTTTTGCCAGATTGTTGTATACTAAATATGATGGTTCATTGGGAATCTGCGGGATGAAGCCGATTTGTGGGGGTTTTGGCGGCGCTAAACCCCCCCTACACCCCCACATTTACTCCCTTACCACGGAAAATCCCAAAGAACCAATAAGATGAGTTAAGGCTGTGGCTCTCGATCATGTGGAACTGGCCTGGAAAGAATTCATCGACGGGCAGGTTATACCCTCAGCATTATCGCCAATTATCGCCAACTCGTGGCGACGAAGCTGGGGGCATGTCAACTTATCGCAGAAGCTGTGTATCGCTCAGTTAAGTTCCGAACATCTCCTGGCAGCACAAATTGCGAGCTTCGATTTCATCTCGGTCGTCCGCCCAATCATGGAAGATATTTACCAATGTGTGGAGCGGTCGAACACGTCCATGATTTTGGTGAACGGGGCAGGCTATGTACTCGATCTTTTGGGGGATCAAGAAATGCTAAAAGTCCTTCAACAATTGGGAATTCGCCAGGGCTCTTTGCTTTCCGAAGAACACATTGGCACCAACGCCCTGGGATTGGCGCTCACAGAACAGACGCCCGTGCGCGTTGTGGGCGCGGAACATTATCATCAGGAATTCCACCAACTCGCCGGCGCCGCTGCTCCCATCTTTGACTTGAGCGGTCGTCCGCTTGGCGCGCTTGGGTTGTTCACGTACGCCTCGAATTACCACGCCCATTCCCTGGGGTTGGTGGCGGCCGGGGCGCGAGCCATCGAGGGACAAAAACGATCAGACACTTTGCTCGAAGAGCAAAACAACCAGCTTGCGCAACTCAACGCCATCCTGTCCACAATCAATGATGGAATCGCCGTCTGGAATTCAGAGCACACCCTGATTCACGTTAACGCTGCAGCAAGCGACATCCTGGGCAAACCCGTTCAATCACTTGTGGGGAAACGGGTCGAACCGTTGTTTTCGACGTCTTCTTTTGTCATCGAAGCAATCCAACAAAACAAACACCTCAGCGATGTGGAAATAAGCATCACGCTGGACGAACGAACGATCAATTGCTTTATCAGTTTGCATTTTGTCCTCAACAAGAAAAACAATGGGCCGCAGTGGGGAATCGCCACATTGCGGACGGAAAAAGACGTCCGCCGCCTCGTGCAACACCAGATCGGCGCGAACGCGATGTTTACCCTCGATGACATCCCCGGCGATTCGGTGCAAATGCAACAGGTACGGCGGTTCGTCCAATCGGCAGCCGACGCAGAAGCCAGCATCTTGGTGCACGGCGAGGTGGGGACGGGGAAGAACGTGCTTGCCAATGCCATTCACAACGCCAGTCGTCGGCGTGACGGCCCCTTCGTCATCTTCGCCTGTTCGTCCATCCCGAACGAGCTTGCGATCAACGAACTCTTGGGGCACGACGAAAGCCTGGGGCCTGCCGGACTGGGAGGCAGACCCAGCAAGTTCGAACTGGCTCAATCGGGCACGCTCTTCTTTCAGGATATCGACGCTCTGCCCCTGGAAGCTCAATCGGTGCTCCTGAACGTGCTCGAGATGGGCTTTGTACAGCGTCTTGGCAGCCGGCGTCCCATCGAAGTGGACGTGCGCGTGATCGCCTCCACGCATGTTGACATGGAGGCGCTGATCGCGCAGGGCAGTTTTCGCCCTGATCTTTTCTACCGTTTGAGCACCTTTGCCATCCTGCTGCCTCCCTTGCGTGAGCGTCCAGGTGACATTCCATTGATCGTCGACCGCATCCTGCATCGTTTGTCCTACCAACTGGGTTACTCGTTTGAACTCGGATTAGGCATTATGGATGTGCTGAAGCGATGCGTCTGGCCCGGCAATGTCCGTGAGTTGGAGTCGGTGTTGGGGCGGGCCGCCATGCAAGTCGGGCCCAAAGGCGTTATCGAACTTACCCATCTGCCCGGTTCGATTTTTTACGTTGCCGAAACGCCCAAGGGGCCCCAGGCCCAACCCACCGTCCAGCCACTGGCTCAAATCGAACGAGAGACCATTCTACGCACCACGCAGCTTTGTCGGGGAAATGTCACACAGATGGCGCTCGCCCTGGGGATCAGCCGTACCACGCTCTGGAGAAAGTTGAAAGAATTTTCGATCCAGGCCAAAGACTACCGTCCGGGGTAAAAATCCATTTTTAATGTTCTTGCAAGGAAAGTGTTTCACAAAGGAACGTTTGTCCGCAAAAAGCGTCACAACCTGAAACGTTTTTGGGGAGATTTTTGTAAAAACTGTTTTCAGCAGCCTACAATAATAAAGTGTTTTGGTTCCCCGGTTTGCTGAAAACAAAATGATGCAAATCTTTCTTTCCTACTTGGAACATAATCTACATGGTTGGTTTCTTTCTGTTCGATTTACGGTCGAGCAGAAGGAATGCGTCAAAAAGCCTAAAGTCTTTTGACGTTTTCGTCTGTGCACCATCGCGGGTACGAAATCACTTTCTGTTCGATCTCATTTGTCAGAAAGGAGGAAACAAGGGGAAAAACGACAAGACCTGCTCTTCCCATCATCAGAAACCAGTTGCTAACCTATGCAAACCCAACATCATAAGGAGAATGGAACATGTTAGGACAATTCATCGGCGAGCTCTTTGGCACCTTTATCCTGATCTTATTGGGCGATGGTGTCGTTGCGAACGTCGGTCTGGCCCCCCGCCTGGCTGCTCCGGCCTATAACTGGAACACCATCACCATCGGATGGGCTTTCGCGGTGATCGTGGCCGTGTATGTGTCCGCTGGTGTTTCAGGTGCTCATATCAACCCGGCCGTTACCATTGCTTTGGCCGTAAAAGGGGACTTCCCCTGGAGCAAAGTTCTGCCTTACATCGTTGCTCAGGTCGTCGGTGCCTTCCTGGGCGCTTTGGGCGTCTATCTGGTCTATATGGATGGTCTCAGGAGCGCAGGTGTACCCAACGTCTGGTGCACCGGTCCCGGTTCTATGTTCGGCCAAGCCTTCTGGGGCGGTACAGGCGCCACGTCAGCAGGCAGCTATAGCCTTTTGAACGCGACCATCACAGAGATTTTCGGCACGGCCGTCCTGCTGTGGGGCGTTTTAGCCAGCGGCGACTCGCGGAATACCGGCCTGATGCACAATTTGGGCCCGTTCCTGGTTGGTGGTACGGTTCTGGCGGTTGGCCTGTCTCTGGGTGGCCCCAGCGGATATGCCATCAACCCCGCTCGTGACTTTGGGCCGCGTCTGTTCGGTGTACTCGCCGGCACGACGGGTCTATTCGACGGACTTTACTGGCTTGTCGCTCCAATCATTGGCCCGATCATCGGAGGCATTCTCGGCGCATGGACGTATGGCTGGTTCGTTACAGCTTTTCTGCCCGAGAAGAAATAACCGACATTCCAGATAAGGGCGCGGTCAGCCTTTTTCTGAAAGTAAGGTGCTGATGGAGGTAACAAATGAAAAAATTGATCAACAAACCAGAGGATGTCGTCCGTGAAGAGTTGGAGGGCGTAAGAATTGCCCACCCCGATCTCATCAAAGTCAACTTTGACCCAAACTTTGTCGTACGCGCTGACGCGCCCGTCAAAGGTAAAGTCGGCATTGTCTCTGGTGGTGGCTCAGGCCACGAGCCCATGCACGGCGGATTTGTAGGCATGGGTATGCTTGACGCTGCCTGCCCTGGCGCCGTGTTCACATCTCCCACCCCCGATCAGATGCTCGAGGCCACCAAAGCCGTCAACGGCGGCAAAGGAGTGCTGCATATCGTCAAGAATTACACCGGCGATATCATGAACTTCGAGATGGCCGCCGACCTGGCCCGCGGCGAGGATATCGAAGTCGAAAGCGTTGTGATTGATGACGATGTTGCCGTCAAAGACAGCCTGTACACGGCGGGTCGCCGCGGCGTGGGTAGTACGGTGCTGGCCGAAAAACTGTGCGGCGCTGCTGCAGAGCAAAAACGCTCTCTCAAAGAAGTCGTCGCGGTCTGCAACCAGGTCAAGGAATTGGGACGAAGCATGGGGATGGCGCTTACATCCTGCACGGTACCGCACGTGGGCAAACCGACCTTCGACCTGCCGGAAGACCAGATGGAGATTGGAATCGGAATCCATGGGGAACCGGGTCGCACGCGCATGCCTGTCAAACCTGCGGATGAAATCGTCGAGATGTTGATGGAAGCGATCATCAGCGATATTCCCTACAAGTCAGGCGATCAGGTTTTGCTTTTTGTCAACGGGATGGGAGGCACGCCACTGATCGAGTTATATATCGTCTATCGCAAAGCACACGAGATCGCTGTCAAGCATGGGCTGAACATTGTGCGCCATTTGATCGGTCCTTACATCACCAGCCTTGAAATGGCCGGCACATCCATCACCATGCTCAAGATGGACGATGATATGATCAAGTTATGGGATGCCCCCGTCAACACTCCCGGTTTGCGTTGGGGCGTCTAGGCCGCTTAATTTTGCAAAGCCAGGGCGAGGCGGGGCGCTCTGGCCTACACCAACGGAGTCGGATATGCCCATTCAACGTGATGACGCACTGGCCTGGATCAAAGCCTGTGCAAATGTAATTGCTGAAAACAGCAACTATCTGACGGAGCTCGACGCCGCGATTGGAGATGCCGATCATGGTGCGAACATGGACCGCGGATTCAAGGCTGTTTTGAATAAATTGCCGGAAGTCAGCGATAAAGATATCGGCACCATCTTCAAGACCGTCGGCATGACCTTGCTCTCTACCGTTGGTGGTGCAGGTGGCCCGTTATACGGAACTTTCTTTCTCCAAATGGGGATGAAAACTGCCGGGAAAATGGAACTCAGTCTTGCCGATTGGGCCGAGGCCTTGGAAGCGGCGTTGAACGGTGTCGTCATGCGAGGCAAAGCAGCCCCAGAGGATAAGACCATGGTGGACGCTTTGACTCCCGCTGTCAGCACATTGAAGGAAGCCGTTCAGGCAAACCAGCCCATCAGCACAGCATTGGAGATGTCGGCCGAAGCGGCGGAAAAAGGGATGGAAGCAACGGTTCATCTGGTGGCGCGCAAAGGTCGCGCCAGTTATCTGGGCGAGCGTTCAGCCGGCCACCAAGACCCGGGCGCTACGTCATCCCACATGCTTTTACAAATCGCCGCCGAAGCCTGGAAGGACGCTTCCTGACATCTTTCTGAACGTTCATGCGAATGCTCCTTAGGAACATTCGCAACAAGCAACATTCTGTTCTCTTCAGGAGGTTGGAAATGGCAAAGTATTCAGCTGCTGTCGATCAGGGGACGACCAGCACCCGCTTTATGATCTTCGATCACAAAGGTAAAGTGGTGGGCATTGACCAAAAAGAACACGAGCAGATTTATCCAAAACCCGGTTGGGTGGAACATAATCCACTTGAGATCTGGGACCGCACCCAGGAAGTGATTGAAGGCGCACTCAAGAAGAGTGACATAGACCCCAAAGACATTGCAGCAGTTGGTATCACCAACCAGCGCGAAACCGCCGTCGTTTGGGAAAAAGCCACGGGCAAGCCCGTCTACAATGCCATCGTCTGGCAGGATACCCGCACAGACACCATCTGCAACGAGTTGGCCAAGAACGGCGGGCAGGACCGCTTCCGCATGAAAGTCGGCCTTCCCCTGGCGACCTATTTCTCTGGCCCCAAGGTCAAATGGATTCTGGAGAACGTGCCCGGTGTGCGCGCAAAAGCTGAAAAAGGGGAAGTGCTTTTCGGCAACATCGACACCTGGGTCATCTGGAATCTGACCGGCGGCCCCAACGGCGGCGTACACGTCACCGATGTGTCCAACGCTTCTCGCACCATGCTGATGAACCTGGAAACGTTGGACTGGGACCCGGACATGCTCAAGGTGATGGACATTCCACGCGCCATGCTGCCCGACATCAAACCCTCCTCGGCCACTTACGGCCATGCCAGGGGCGCGCTGGATGGAATCCCCGTGGCTGGCGACCTGGGTGACCAGCAAGCGGCCGTTTTCGGTCAGACCTGCTTCAGCGTTGGCGAGGCCAAGAACACCTACGGCACCGGCTGCTTCATGCTATTGAATACCGGCACCAAGCCCGTACAGTCCAAGAACGGCCTGCTGACCACCCTGGGCTATAAGATTGGCAACGAGCCTGCCGTGTATTGCCTGGAAGGTTCTATCGCCATCACCGGCGCTCTCGTCCAGTGGCTGCGCGACAACTTGAAGATGATCGACAAATCCGCCGACATCGAGCCGCTCGCCCGCACCGTGGACGACAATGGCGGCATTTACTTCGTGCCGGCCTTCTCCGGTCTGTTCGCCCCCTACTGGAAGAGCGACGCCCGTGGCGTCATCGTCGGCATGACCCGCTACATCAATCGTGGGCACATCGCTCGCGCCGCGCTCGAAGCGACCGCTTACCAGACGCGCGAAGTGCTCGACGCCATGAACAAAGACTCCGGCGTGAACCTGACCGCCTTGAAAGTCGACGGCGGCATGGTCTACAACGAACTGCTCATGCAGTTCCAGTCTGACATTCTGGGCGTGCCCGTCATCCGTCCGCAGGTGGCCGAGACCACTGCGTTGGGCGCAGCCTACGCTGCCGGGTTGGCCGTGGACTTCTGGGATAGCGTCGACGACCTGCGCAGCAACTGGGCCAAGGACAAGGAGTGGATGCCCAAGATGGATTCGGCCCTGCGCGACAAGGAGTACATGGGCTGGAAGAAAGCCGTTACCCGCACTTTCGATTGGGTCGAATAACCTTTCTACGCTTTTCAGGAGGGGTGGCTCGCCACCCCTCCTCTTTTGCCCGAGCAGACCACCAACGGAGCTTCCAATGGCTAAAAACAAAAAATCCAGCGCCAAAACCCCAACTCCCGTGGCGGGAGCATGGCTTTCGATAAAAAGTGGCATTATTCTCATTAGCATCACCAGTTTGCTCATGGCCGGGCTGACGGCCTTCGAAGCCGTTCCGGCCAAAGGATGGAGCGAAGGGCTGTTATTAAGTCTTTTATTCGGCGTTATGATCTGGGGCGTCTTTTTCTTCATGCTCTTTATTAATCGCATCCTGAGACGCTAGCACCGCAACTTTATGAAAGTGGAGAGCGCAAGGCCTGTTTTTCGGGAAAGAAATCCAGAATGCGACCCTACAACTTAAGGAAGTTGCGGCACCAGGTCCAACAGAAGTGATACCATGTTCGTTGACAATCAAACGGGCGACCTCGCCGGTATCGATTGGGAATTTCGCTGGGCCCCTTACGACCCGCCAACCTATCGGGCCGTCCTGGGCCATCTTGCCCCGCACGATGTTGTGCTCGAAATCGGCGCCGGAGACCTGCGGCTGGCCCGTCAGATGGCAGAAATCGCCCAGCGGGTCTACGCGGTGGAAATCCATGCCGGGGTGCTGCACCAGGGCCTGGAAAACGGGAAACCGCTCCCGGGGAATTTGATCTCCATCCGGGCCGACGCCCGCAGCCTGGCCTTCCCGCCGGGCATCAGTGTGGGCGTCCTGCTCATGCGTCACTGCACACACTTCAGGCTGTACGCCGAAAAGCTGAAGTCACGCGGATGCCGAACCCTGATCACCAATGCCCGCTGGCGCATGGGCGTGGAAGCCATGGCCTTGCAGGCGGAACGCCTGCCGTTCGCGCAAGTGGAGTTTGGCTGGTACGCCTGTTGGTGCGGCGCCGTTGGCTTCAAAAGCGGGCCGGCGGAGAAACTGGTGCCCGAAACGGAAGCCGTAATTCACGAAGTGTGTGATTGTCCAAATTGTTGGAAGACCGCTTGAGACTAGAGTTTCAGATGGAGTTATCGCCATGAGTAAACCACAAGCAATCGTCATCGGCGCAGGATTTACTGGAACCGCGACCGCGCACGACCTGGCGTTGCGTGGCTTCGATGTGACCGTCATCGAACGCGGCGATCTTTGCAACGGCACATCGGGGCGCACCCACGGCTTATTGCACAGCGGCGGACGCTACGCCGTATCTGACCAGGAGGCCGCCATCGAGTGTATCGACGAGAACGTCATCCTGCGCAAAATCGCGCCGCAGGTGATCGAGCCCAGCGGCGGGTTGTTCATCGCGCTGGACGAGAGCGATTTGGAATATGGGGAAACTTTCATCGAAGGCTGCGAAGCCTGCCACATCCCGCTCGAAGAAATCAAACCCAAAGAAGCACTACAACTGGAGCCAAACATCAACCCCAAACTACTGACGGCTTTCCTGATTCCCGATGCGACCTTTGACCCTTTACGGTTGGCGCTGTCTTTCGCGGCCACCGCCAAGAAGAACGGCGCAAAGTTTCGCACCTACACCGAAGCGAAAGGCCTGCTCCTCGACGGCCAGGGCAACGCCGCCGGCGTGAAGGTCACCGACCGCCGCTCTGACAGCCCCATTGAGTTGCGCGCCGATATTGTGGTCAACGCCACCGGCGCCTGGGCCGGAGAGATCACCGAAATGGCGGGCGCGACGGTGCCGGTCAAACCGACGCCGGGCGTGATGGTGGCCTACGACCAGCGCCTGGTACAGCACGCCATCAACCGCCTGAACAAGCCCGGCGACGGCGACATCGTCCTGCCACAGCGCCGCATGGTCGTAGTCGGCACAACCTCCTTCTCGATTGACGATCTGGACTACGTGCCCGTGATCGAGGAGCACGTCAAGCTGATGCTCGAACGCGGGTCTGCGCTGGTGCCAGGCATCGCCCAGGCCAACGTGCGCGGGAAGTATATGGCAACCCGTCCGCTGATCGGCGCAGGGGAAGGCCGCAGCGCCGCCCGCACCTTCAAATGCTACGATCACAAGGAGACGGACAACGTCGACGGGTTGGTGACCATCACCGGCGGAAAGGCCACCACCCTGCGGGCTATGGCCGAAAAAACCGCGGACGTGGTCTGCGCCAAACTGGGACTCAACGTGGCCTGCGCGACCAAAGAATTGCCGCTGCTTTCGTACCGCCAGTATTACATGCTTCCCAAGTAGGGAGTTGCCATGAGCGAATCAAAATGGAACATTACGCTGAAGATCTATCGTCAAAAGGAAGGCAAAGCACCGCGCTATGACGAATATAAAATGGAGGTCAACCCCGACGAATACGTGCTCGACGCCGTTGAGCGCGTCTGGGCCTTCATGGACCGCACGCTGTGCTTCCGTCACGCCTGCCACCATTCCACCTGCGGCGCGTGCGGCATGCGCGTGGATGGTGTGGAAAAGCTGACCTGCATCACCGCGATCCGCGACGTGACCCAGGACGGCGCCACGCTCAAGCTTGAGCCGCTGCGCAACTTCCCCGTCGTCAGCGACCTGACGGTGGACATGGGCTCGCTCTACGCCCGGATGGAATCGGTCGGCGCCCGGTCGGTGCTTCCCGTGCCCGAGGCCGAGATCGAGAACCCACCCGACACCTGGCACCCGGACGATGAGCAATATGTGCGCCTGTCAGATTGCATCGAGTGCGGGCTGTGTATCAGCGCCTGCCCGGCAGCCGCCACTTCCGGCGATTATCTCGGCCCGGCGGTGCTGGCCGGCGCACAGGCCAACGGCTTGAAGCGCAACCCCGAGCTGCTGCAACTGGTGGACAACCAGGACGGCGTCTGGCGCTGTCACAGCGCCTTCGAGTGCACCGCCGTCTGCCCGTCATTCGTCGACCCGGCCCGGCGCATCATGAACCTGCGCACGCAAGTAGTCGCAGAACGTTTCAGACACCTGTTCCGCAAGTCTTGACCATAAAAAGAGAGTATCTATGGAAACCCAACCGAATCGACCCTCTCCCAGCAAATTTTGGACCTGGTTCTTCCCCGTTGGACGGCAAACCGGCGGCTGGGCCTTCGCCCTGAATCGCGTCACCGCCCTCGGCCTGACCTTTTATCTGTACCTGCACCTGGCCCTTTTGGGGCAACTGGCTCAGGGCCCGGCAGCTTATGACGGTTTTCTGACAATCGTCCGCAACCCCATCTTCATTTTCGGAGAGTTGCTGGTGGTGGCCGCCGGCATCCTGCACGGCTTCAACGGCATCCGCATCGTGCTGACCACTTTCGGGGTCAGCGTGACCCGCCAGAAACAGCTCTTCTATGGGCTGATGGCTATTGCCCTGATCGCCATCCTGATCTTCGGCATCCATATGTTCACGGCCTGAAAGGAGCGCGGACATGGCACAAATGGCTTCTTCGCAACCCATCTCGTCGCCCAAATCCGGTGAAACCATCTGGCTGTGGCTGATCAAGATTATCACCGGGCCATTGTTGGTGATTTTGCTGGGCATTCATCTGGTCGTCAATCATTTTATCGGCCAAACCGGCCTGCTTACTTATGCAGACGTGATCGCTTACTTTCAGAACCCAATCATCCCGGTGATGGAGATCGCCTTCCTGGTAACCGTCGTCACCCATTCACTGATCGGGCTGCGCAGCATCATCCTGGACCTGCAGCCCTCTCGCGCCGTGCTGCAGGTTCTCGATTGGATTCTGGGCATCGTTGGACTCGCGTCCATAGTCTACGGCGTCTGGTTAACATTGGTCATCGTCTCGAAAGGCTCTTAACAACACTTCTCTCCCAAGGACAAGCCTATGGTCGGCCTCGTCATCGTCTCACACAGCCGCGAACTGGCAACGGCCCTGCTCAACCTGGTCAGGCAGGTCGCCACGGCGGACGTGCCCATCGCCATTGCGGGAGGCGTCGGGGAAAACCGCCAGGAGTTCGGCACGGACGCTATCGAGATCAGTGAATCCATTCAGGCGGTGGCTTCGCCCGATGGTGTACTGGTCATGATGGACCTGGGCAGCGCCATTCTGAGCGCGCAGATGGCCGTGGAACTGTTGCCGCCTGAGATGGCCGCGCAGGTGCGTTTCTGCGCCGCGCCGCTGGTGGAGGGTTGCATCGCCGCCGGCGTGCAGATCGGCCTGGGCAGCAACCTAGACGCCGTCTGTCGTGAAGCCCAACAAGCGCTGCTCCCCAAGCAGGAACAAATTGGCGAGACGGTCGAACCCGAAGCGGCAACGCCTGCGCCCAGCACAGCGGGCGGCTCGCAACTCGTCCTGACCCTGCACAATTTACACGGCCTGCACGCCCGCCCGGCAGCCCGCTTCGTCCAGACCGCGGCCAGCTTCAAGGCCGAGGTGCAGATCGCCGACCTGACCAACGGCAAAGGGCCGGTGTCTGCGCGCAGCCTGAATGCGATCGCAACTCTGGGCGCGGTGGAAGAGCATCAAATCAGGATAACGGCTTCCGGCCCCGAAGCGGAGGCGGCGCTACAAGCGCTGAAAGCCCTGGTGGACGAAAACTTCGGCGAACCAACCGCCCCGCAGCCTGCCATGCCGTTTCCAAGCGCGCTCCCTGCCCAGGCTGCGCCCGCCGACGACGGCAGCCTGAAAGGCGTCCCCACTTCGGAAGGCATCGCCCTGGGGCCGCTTTATCGCTACCAGCCGCCGCTTCCGCCAATTTCCCGCGAACCCGCCCAAAATCCGGAAGACGAATGGGAGCATCTCCAAGGTGCAATCGACGCCACTCGCCAGGCCATTCGCCAGCGGCGCGCACAAGTCAAAGCGTCCATCGGCCAGGCGGAAGCCGCTATTTTCGACGCCCATCTTTTGATCCTGGACGATCCTGATCTGTCGGAGCAGGCGCGTCGGGCGCTTTACGAGCACCGGCAAAACGCTGCGCAGGCCTGGAGCGAGGCCGCCACGCGAGCCGCCGACTCCTATCGCAGCCTGGAAGACGCATATCTTCAGCAACGCGCCGACGACGTGGAAGATGTATCGAACCAGGTATTGCTCGCACTGGCCGGCAAAAGCGCCGGCACCCCGCTTACGTTTGCCCAACCAGTTATTCTCTACGCCGCCGACCTGACCCCCACCGAAACGTCCCAATTGGATATGAAAGCCGTGCTTGGCATCCTGACCACTGGCGGCGGCCCGACCTCGCACAGCGCCATCCTGGCGCGTGCCCTGGGCATCCCGGCCATCTCCGGCGTCAGCCCGGCGCTGGAACGTCTGGCACCCGGCACGCCGATTGCCATCGACGGATTCAACGGGGCCCTGTGGGTCGAGCCGTCCGAGAGCATCCGCGCCAAACTCGAAGCCCGCCGCGACGCCTGGCTCGCCTCCCGCCAGAAATTACTAGACGCCAGCCACACACCGGCGGTCACGCGCGATGGCCGGCGCGTAGAAGTGTTTGCCAATGTGGGCAACCTCCAAGATGCACACGCTGCCATCGAAAACGGCGCGGAAGGCATTGGCCTGCTACGCACCGAGTTCCTGTTTCTGACGCGCGAAACCCCGCCGGACGAAGCCGAACAACTGACCGTGCTGCGCCAGATCGGCGATGTGATGGGCGAGCGTCCCGTAACAGTGCGCACACTGGATGTGGGCGGCGATAAGAAAGTCCCCTATATCTCGTTGCCAGCGGAGGCCAACCCATTCCTGGGCGTACGCGCCATCCGTATGTCTTTGCGCCAGCCGGCCTTGTTCAATACACAACTACGCGCCATCCTGCGCGCCGCCGTCGACTTTCACTTCCGTATCATGTTCCCGATGATCGCCAATCTGAACGAGGTGCGTCAGGCGCGCGCCTTGCTCGAAACAGCACATCGGCAGCTTACAGAAGAAAAATTGTCCCACGCCTGGCCCATCGAGACCGGCATCATGATCGAGATTCCGTCGGCGGCATTGTTGAGTCGCACACTGGCCCCCGAAGTGGACTTTTTCAGCATCGGCACCAACGACCTGACCCAGTATACGTTGGCCGCCGAGCGCGGCAATCCGCTGCTCTCCGATCTGGCCGACGCCATGCACCCCGCGGTGCTACGGCTGATTGGGGAGGTGGCAGAATCTGCCCACAAGGCAGGCAAATGGGTGGGTATTTGCGGTGAACTGGGCGGCGACCCGCTGGCCGCGCCGGTGTTAATCGGCCTGGGTGTGGACGAACTCAGCCTGAATCCGGGCGGCATCCCGCGCACCAAATTCATGGTGCGCAACATGGAAACCTCCCAAGCCCAAACCCTGGCGGAGAAAGTCCTGCGCGCCAAAGGAGCATCCGAAGCACGCGCACTGGTGAAAGAATTTTTGAGCGTCCATCCGTAGAAAAATCGAGAGACCACCAACCAAGCCTGTTCCTTAAAGTAGCTCTTTGGGGGCAAGTGAAGCCTTGATGAGCTTCTGCCGGCGGGTGAAAATAATGTTGGTTCATTGAGAATCTGCGGGATGAAGCCGATTTGTGGGAGTGCAGGCAGTAAATCACCGCCCACACCCCATAAATCGGCTTCACTCCACTGATACTCAACAACCCATTAAGCCTGGATCGCCTCCTGTTCCAATTTGAGTCCACAATGAAGAAGATGCCTGATTACAGGCTGGACGTCGGCCAACTCCGGTCGTTTGCATAAACGCTTGAGGTTGTACACGTCTGCTCGCGTCAGCGGACGAGACAGGTGCGCATACGCTTCGAAAGTGGGAATGTCCATCAGGTACGGACGGACCCGAGGGCTGACATATTTCCGCAGTTGTGAGAGGATGTTGAAGCCGCCGTAATCCATGTCTGACCAGAGATGGATAGGGACCGTTTCGGGAATGAGACGTAGCAAACGACGAATGGCAGGCGAGGGATTGCCCATCAAACAAAGCAAGACATATTCCGAGCCGGGCATTGTAGGAGCGCGGAGGAATTCGTGGAAGGAGGTCAGGTTCTCGATGCAGAGAACCGACTTGGCGTGAACAGCAACGCCCTGGATGGTTTCAACCTGCATGGCAGGAAAACCGATGGAAGGGATAAAGCCGCCCAACGACAGGATTTCCCCACTTTGGGTGGTAAGTTGCCAATTTCCGGCCAGGTGAATATAGGTGGGGTTGGGCACCAGGTTGAGTTCGCGCAACATGTCTTCGGCGGAGAGCGCTTTCCATTCAGGGTTGGCAAGGCGCGCCATGCGGACCACGGCGGATTTGATCTCGTCGAAATGTTTACTGTCGTTAAAGGTGCGAACGCTGAAGACCCGATAGGGAGTTTCCCCTTCAAGACCGGATAACGCCCATAAAACGGCCAACAGGTCGATATTCCAGGCCGAATCGGTCAGGCTGAAGGGAGCGGGAGACCTTCCGGCGCGGAGTTGGCCCAAGGTGTGGTGAATCACATGCGTACGCCAATCGTCCGCCGAAAAGCGGAATCGGTCGGCGAGGAGCAGCGCTTCGAGGCGGGCGCGGGTATTGGAAATGGGCTCCCGCTGGAGAAGCGCATAGAGGCTGGCGTGAGCAGTGCTCCGGGTTTCGTTGTCGGTCGGGATGCTGACCGATTCGAGCAGGTGTCTGGCCTCGCCCGGAAGCCACGTGAGACGCACCAGGTGCGCCTGCTCGAGTTGGGAAAGCTGTTCGTTGGCAATCAGGCGCGGGGAAGGATCGGTTTGGGAAAAATAAGTTGGAAGCTGAAGGGAAGTGAGGAGAATTTTGATGGCGCGTGCGGTCAGGTGCTCCGTGTTCTTCGTGCGATTCTCATATCTATCGAGGAGCGCATTCAACAGGACGGCAACATCGTCAGAAGGGGTAAAAGGAAGGTCCATATCGGGTCAAAAATTAAGCAGTCCTGTAAACCGCGTTACTCCTGTTCGAGTTGCTGGAGCATTTCGTTTTTGTCGATCTCGACGACGAAGGCGTGACTGTTTTTGCGAACAACCGTGCAGACGGTATCGACATAGGGCAAGAGGGAGCCAGATTTGTCGGGTGGCGTGGCGAGCAATACTTGCAAACCGGCATCGCGCATAAACTGCAAAGCACTGGCAGTACGAGCCGTGTCCATTTTGCCGAACGCCTCGTCGAAGAGCGCCAGACGAATCGTATCAGAAGGGCGCGGCTGATTAAGGCGATAGGCCTGGGCAAAAGAGGCCGCCATGGCTACATAGAAAGGTGTAGTCGTTTCGCCGCCAGATTTCTTTGCATTGATCTGGCTCAACAAGGCGCGGTCGCCATTGGGATAATGAATGCGGATGTCGTATTGCAGATAAGAACGGTAATCTTGCAATTCATGCAATTCGGCGGACAGGGTTTCACCGGTCTGATTGTTGAGCGTGAGGCGTTCGAGCAGCAAGTCCCAGGCTTGCTGATGCTTCTGGCGAAAATCGGAGTCGAAAAGCGACGCGCCCAACACGCTTTGGCTGTCCATTACCATATCGTACATGCTGCGCAAGTTGGCAGCCGGTTGGGTGATGAATTCATATCGCTCGCCTCCAAACCGCAGTTGGGCCAGGGTGGTATTCAGGTAGGCCAACTGCTGGCGAGCTTCGTCGATTTGTTCACGCAGGCGATGGATGAAATTTTCGACCAATTCCTGCTCGGCCAGGGTACGTTGCTTGGCAATCTGGGCTTCATATTGAGGCAGTTCCGAATCCACCAGTTTTCCGCGTTCAGTCGCATATCGTGTGGCCTGTTCCTCTTCGTCATACCCAAAATCGTAACGTAGAGAGTAAGCCTGCTTGGCCTCTCGCAGACGGTCGCGATTGCGCGTTTCGGCCGTTTGGTAATCGCCTTCGTACCGTTCGGCATTTTGCTGGATCACATCTGCAGGCTGGCGTTCGAGGCGACGAGCATATTCTTTTTCCACCTCGGCGTGAAATTCGTCGTCGGGGGTCTCGTCCGCAAGAAATGCATCAGCCTCCTGGATGGACTGGTCGATCTCACGCTCGAGGCGGGGGATTTCGCCTTCAGCCAGATTCTGAACATCGGCCTGCATCCCACCAATTCGACGTTCGACCTGGCCTGTTTCCATTTGCAGACGGTTGTACTCCGCCTGATGCCGTTCCATGTCCGCTTTCAAACTTTCGGCGGTGTGCAGGTCGAGCTTTTGTAATTCCGCCGTCAGGGCAGACTGTTGGGCCTCGCGCTCTTCCAGGCCGGAAATACCGTCGAAGGCATGTTCCAGATCGATCAACGGGCGAACTCTGTCGCGCGTGAGACGGAGATACTCTCGCAAAATGGAGTCACGCTCGTTAAGCGAGGTCATCTCCTCTGCGATTTCGTCCAAACGCCGTTGGCGATTTTCGACCTGACTGACGACAGCACGTTCACCGATAAACCAGCGTCCGTAAATTTGGGGGTTGATGTGGCTGTCGGTATAGTTGCGGCGCACGAAACAGTCGCGGGTGATGGCCGTGCGATGCGGGCGAAGCTCTTCGAGCGTGCCACACTTGACATAATGCCCAAGCAGCAAGTCGACAAAGGCGCGCGCGGCAGGATGAGAACTGGCGACCTCCGAGCAAAGCATTTCACGCTGACCACCCTCTGAAGCATGCTGCATTATCCGTTCGGTATCGAGAAGAGCAACGCCATGCAAATTATCTTGATGGCGACGCTCCCGATAGAGGCGCATAGCGGCTTCATAGTGATCCGGTGGAACCAGGAGTGTAAAACGACTTCGTCCGAGCACGCCTTCCACAGCGTTTTGCCAGTCTTTATCGGGAATGCTGAGGACGGTGCAAAGGAAGACGACCTCCTCGCTGGATAGTCCGAGTTCGGCGCGCAATAAGCGGCGCAGGCGGTTGGCTTGCGGCGCTTCGCTTTCATAGCTGACCTCGCGGTCGCCTGTGCGCAGTTTACGGATTTCGTCTTCGAGTGTTTGGGCTTCCTCACGCAACGCAGTCACTTTTTCGGTAAGAATGATTTGCTCGCGCGTGTAATCTTGCGATAAAGCGTTGACTGCCGTCTGGTAATCGCGGATCAAGGACCGTATTTCATCTTCCGGTTTGGATTTGCTTGGCTTGGAAAGAAAGGCTTCGAGCGCTGGTGAAACCTCTTGGCCGTGACTATGAATCAAATCACGTAATTTTCCGGCATGCGTACGTTCCGCATTGAGGGCAGTCTTGGCATCCATTTGGCGCTGGCGCAAAACAGCAATTTCGGCCTGGAGAGCCTCGAGTTTCTCTGTCAGTTCACGCTGCTTGATGGCAGATTGATCCGTCTGCAAGGCAACTTTCGCGTCGAGCAGGGCCGTCTCGGCAAACTTCAGGTGGCTGGCAAGTTGTTCACGCTGGATTTCGGCCCGGTTGAGTTCAAGGCGGATTTCATCCAGCTTCAAGCGGGCGTCTTTCAATTCAGCCGTGTGGATTTCGCCCCGGGAACGACGTGCAATATAGCCGTTGGTGATGCGCCGACGATGGTTGGCAGCGCGCTCTTTATCGAGTTCGTCGATGTGTCCGAGCGCCTCGATACGTTCGCGCACATCGGCAGCCAGACCCTCGAAGTGCCGCAATGTATCCAGTTGGGCTTGCAGGGTTTTGACATCCAGTAAATTTTCATCCAGCAGGTAGTTGTGAACAAAGGAGCGAATATCGGTAAGCGGACTGAAAGCCAGTCCTTTGACGATTTTGGCGGGAAAGGAATCTTTGAGCTGGCCAAGCCGGTTGAGCAGGTGAACGCGATAATCTTCCAGCCGGGTAAATATCTGAGCGCGGGAGGCCGGCGGAAGGGCGAAATGATCGAGATGGCGTTTAAAAGCACGGGTGTCGAACAGGCGTCCGGGAGGGGAATCCGCCTGGAAGAACCAACGATCGTCCAGTTCTGCATTGTGGACGATGAAATAGACAACATCAGGGCTGCGGCCATCTTCGAAGGCGTCTATCACCACACCGTGTGAAAAGAAAGTGCCGTCGGGGTTGCGAAATTCGAGCGCGATTACGCCAGTGGCGTCGCCGCGCAGGAAGCGCTGCCCCTCGGTGCCGAGTTCACCGCGCACATAACTGGCAAGGGTGCGTTTGCCGCCCGCCAGTGCCGCCTGGTTGAAGCGTACGTCGCGCTGTCCACCCACCAAGGCAAATTGGATGGCATCCAGGATGGTGGATTTGCCTGCGCCGTTGATGCCAATGAAATAAGTACTGCCCTGGCAATTGATGGTGGTATTTTCGAATAAATGCCAGTTGATCAGACGGATTTTGGTGAGTGTTTTCATCAGAAATCCTTATTCCACATCCTGAGATTCCTCATCATCCGAGGAACGGTATTTGCGTATCCAGGCTTCGAGTTCATCCACCGTCTGGACAGGCAAGATCAAACGGACGGAGCCGCGCAGGCGCAGGCGGGCCTCGGCATCGCGCACATCGATGGTGCGGCCATCGAGCGTATCGATCAATCCCATAGTGCGCAAATGGCGCAGCAGATTTTCGTACTGGATGATACCCAGGTCTCGTTCTTTGCCGGTGATGGTGCGGTATTCCTCGCGGACCTCACCAATGGTTACCACAGGGTCCTGCGCCAGGCTAAGCCGTTCGACGCGTTCTTCATAGAGCTTGCGCAAGACGACGATCATCAAGGTCTCGTCCAGCTTGTAGCGGGCGCGACAGTAACTGTATTCCGAGACGACCTGAAAGATGCGATGATAATCGTCGTGGAGCAGATGATAGCCAGCCAGTTCGAGCACGGTCTCGCAGGCCTCGCGGTGGCGGTGAATAAAATAGTAATCGTCCTTGTCTTCTTCTTTATCCTGGTAAAGAAAGACCTGACCCAGAATACGGTTGAGGACGCGGGGAAGGTCACGCTGCGCCTTTTCAGGCAGAGACGAAAGGGGAGTCAGTTCCAGGGTCATAATTTATAAATCTCGAACGGAACAACGCGATAGGTTCCCATATCAACCGGTGCGCCCTCAGTCACCTCGATCCCGTAAACAACTTCCGGATGATGAGCATAGGCCAGAATGGTCGTGAGCCAGTGTAAATCAGCAGAGACTTCCGTCGGAATTTCGGTGACGTGCAATCTTTTGTGCCCGTTGAAAAAACCGAGCACTTTGCGGTTGACCTTTTCGGGTGAGAAGGCCTGAGTAACATCTCTCATAGTCAGGGCACGCAGCGCTTCCATATCTTCGGGGTGCAAGGTAGGCAAAACAACCGTATCGGGCATAAAAGGAGCCCGGCGTTGGGGTGGGGTATAGTAGCTATGAATATCCGGCAGATAGACCGGGTGCTGACGCAACGTTGGCGCATCGATGGGTAAATCGTCCGCACCTTCGTCTTTCATCGCCGAGAATTGGCGGGCAAGCGAGACAAGACGATCTTTGAAACTCCCGTCGGCGTTTCCCAACTGATAGCGCACCTGGCGCAACGACGTGCGCAGGTACTGCGCGTGTCGCTGGTCAATATCTTCAAGCAGCGGATCCAACCCTTCCAGTTGGTGAATGACGAATTGCAGATAACTGGAAAGCGTTTGTTCGGCCTGGGTGGGATTCAAACGGCTTTGCAGCGCCATCTCCTCGGCAGCTTTGGCAAGCCAATCAGCGTCGAGTTGCCAGGTTTGCAATTGGTTGATGATGTCACGGCGATACCGCGAGACGTGGTCTGAAGTTTTCAACGCGTGGTACGAACTGCCGAGCGTTTGGGAATAGTCATCAAATTGCAGGCGCAGCAGATCGGCAATTTCCTTTTCCCGCGTGGCGCGCTCCACATAACGACGGATGTTCTGGTTGAGCTCACTCAGCCCGCGCACCATCTGGCGCACGTTTTCGTAGGCCTGGGTCACAGCCAACGCCGGGGAAAAATCCTTGTTAGTCTCGGCGGCAGTGATCAATTGGTGAGCCGTATAAATTTGCCCGGTGAACTCGTGAGGTTTTTGCTGCTCGATTTTGCGCAATGCCTCGAGCAGCGTAAAAGCGTAGTCGGGCAAGGCGATGGTCTCACTGTAATCGGCGTGTTGCTCACGCTCGACCCAACCTGTTTCTTCCAGGCGGCGGATCAGATAGGAGGCGTAATCCTGTTCGGATTTTTGACCCGTTATCGAAACGGAATCAGACTCACCCGTCGCCTGATTCGCCATCTCGACGGCAATCTCGCCCTCAGCGCCCGATCCCTTTAAATAGTCCACGATTTCGGCGACGACGACTTCCCGCGCCAATCCAAAACGATTGAATTCCCCGAGTTCATAGATGCGCAGCAAGATTGCCATATAGTGTCGCTGGAGGGTGGTGGCGCCCTGCGTGCTGAACAAATTAAAGAGATTGGGCGGCAGAATATCAAATGGATTCGCCATGTTCTGCCTCCCAAACCAGAATATCCTGCAACTCACAATGCAGCACGGTACACAGGCGAGCAAGGGACTCCAGGTCGACATGACGGGCCGTGCCCGCATCGAGACGATAGACGAAGTCCTTGGGAACGCCTGCTTTTTCGGCAAGCCTGCGTGGCGACATACGTTCACCTGTTTCGATTTGCTGCTTACCGAGTAAAATAGTGATACGACCAGATGTCTCGATTTTAGAACTCATGTTCTAATCATAAAACCAAACAGATATTTTGTCAAGCCTTTCGGCGAAAAATCAAGACAAACGCCGATTTTGGGAGCAATGGACCAATGAACATTTCGTTGACGGAAAAAGAAATTCGCAGTCGTGCCAGCTACCAGAGCTTTCAGAAGGGGCTGGAATATTATCAGGCTGGAGCAATTTACAATTCTACCCGACAAATCACGTCAAGTGGCATGACGTTGATCGCTCAATGCGAGGGAAGCAGCGCCTCTTCCTATCGTCTGCGCGCGGAGTTGGATGAAGGCGGGGTACGGTCAGCTTCCTGCACCTGCCCGTATGATTGGGGTGGAGATTGCAAACATATCGTCGCATTGTTGCTCTTGTACCTTCACCAACCGGACGAATTTTCCGAACAAAAAAGCGTAGAGGGGCTGTTGGCCGGTATGGAGAAAGAAGCGTTGGTCGCACTGGTTCGCCGCCTGGTGGAGCATGACCCCGCTCTCTATAATATCTTGGAATTGGCAATCCCAGCAGCAAGAGCCAGTACACAGTCTAATACGTCAAGTCAACTCCAACAACACCAAACCCAGGTTTCGGAACAAGCCTATCGCAAACAAATCCTGCGGATATTAAAACATCGCGGATACGATAGGTATGAGGACAATTGGGAAGTCCCAGCCTACATCGACGACCTGCAAGAGGTGCTCGATACGTCGATCCAATTTTTGGACGCAGGCGACGCCGAAGGCGCATTGATTATCCTACGCGTTTTGCTGGAAGAGCTGACCGAAGACTACGATAGCGATATGGATTACGATGGCGACCTAGCCTGTCTTATCCAAGATATTGGGATGCCGCTGGCCGAGGCCGTTCTCAGTTCCACGCTGAATACCAACGCTCACGAGGAACTCCAAGAAACAATGCAGCAAATACGCGATACTCTGGATGAAATGATCGAGGCCGAAGATGACCTCGATCTTGTGCTGGCTGCGTTGAAATATGGCTGGGACGACATGCCGGATGAAAATATCGAGTGGGAAAAATATGAAGAAGACTATTGGGCGGTTCTTGACCGTTTAAAGCAGGCCCGCCTGAACGTACTGGCACGCCAAGGAAACGATGAATCATTTTTGCGTCTGGCAAAAAAAGCGGACACCAAACGGTATATCATGAAACTGCTCGAACTTGGGCGCGTGGAGGATGCCATCAGTTCAAGCCAAGAACTCAATGCAATCGATGACATCTTCCAGGTTGCCCAAAGACTGCGTGAAGTTGGGCGCCTGGCAGAAGCCATTACGCTGGCAGAGCGAGGATTAGGAGTCGGCGGTCAGGTCCACGCCCTGGCACTCTGGCTGGCTCCACTGGAAGAATCCCAGGGCAACAAGGACATGGCGCTGTTGGCTTATCGGGCGGCGTACAATGAGACTCCACATATCCAGACATATCGTCACATCAAGCAACTTGCAGGAACAGACTGGCAAAAGATTCAACCTGCCCTTATCCAAAGAGCAGGCCAAGGGTATTCTTCAGATGTTCTAGTGGACATTCATCTGGATGAAAACAACTGGGAGGCTGCCATCAAAGTCGCCGAGTCGCAGAGTTGGTCCTTTAACCTGCTCGAAAAAGTAGCTGATACGCTCATCCCCTATCGCCCGGATTGGGTCATTCATGCGTCGCTCAAGCAGTCGGATGCATTGATTGCCAAGACACAGAGCAAACTCTATCCTATCGCGGCAAGATGGTTAGCACGGGCAAAAAAAGCCTATCAACAAAAAGGGCAGCAGGCAGAGTGGCAGGCTTATATCGATCATTTGCGTGCGACTTACGCAAGACGCCCGGCATTGCAAAGAGAAATTAAAGGACTCTAACTCGACTTTTTCGAATGGCAAGTTGGCTTTATATCGCAGCCAAAATTCATTTATTTTCCCACATGTCCTCGATGACAAAAGTCGTTCCTCAAAACAACGAGGAACGGCACATTCCAAGATAAACAACTTACGGCACGGTTCAGAATTGCCCAATTATGGGCAAAAACACCTTTACAATTTTATGCGAGATTGGTATCTAATTTCAACCTGCATTTGACGATCAAAGCTCGTTTCTGTAGGAAAAAGCCATATATAGG
>JBJKRF010000168.1:0-18381 GCA_046704785.1 Anaerolineales bacterium
TATTTCCCACCACCGAGACCAGTTCCGCTTCGTACGGACGTGCCGGCTTGCGCGTTAAAAAGCTGTCACAGACCAGGTAGCCAATCGCCCGGTGGCCGTTCCAGAGGGTGGTGGCGGCTTTCCAGCCCGTACCCACCTCCACGCCGTTATCGTAGATGGGCGCCTCGTCCCACAGCCGGGTGTGGTTGGGGGCGTTCAGGATTTCGAGAGTCCAGTGATCCGGCGTGATGGCTTCACGGTAATAGCGCTCGTCGCGCGCGTGTCCATCGGGGTCGACGCCGTAGGTTCCCAAAAGCTGGTTGGCTTTCTCGTCGAGCAGGAACAGGCCGACGCGGTCGAGCCCGAGGCGCTGCTGGGCCAGGTCGATCATGCGAACGTAGAGCGCCTCCAAGTCTTCGACTTCGCTGAGGGAGAGATGGATTTCCTGAAGCGCCTTCATGTCGTCCATAAAAGACTGCTCCAGCTGCCGGGCACGGACCCGTTCGGTGGTATCGCGCACTGTGACCACCCGCCCGACGAACCGTTTGCGCCGGTCGCGCAAAGGAGTCAGGTGGATTTCGTACCAGTGTTGGTTCTCCCCTTCTCCAATCGAGATCTCATCCTGCGCTTCCATGACATCACGGAAGTCTTCGACGAGCTTGGGCCAGGGGCGCAACACGTCGGCGATCCTCTGGCCAACGACATCGGAAGGGGATAAACCGATCAGGCTCCCGACGGCCTGGTTGATATCGGCCACGCGGCCCTGCGCATCCAGCACGATCATGCCATCCGGCATCTCGTCCACAACGATGTCACGCGCCACGGGAGAGATGTCTACCAGGCGAAAGCCGAAGATGCCCCAGGTCATTGCCAGGACACTGGCAGTAAAGGCAAAGGGGGTCAGATCGAGATGGGGAATGGGGCTCAAGCCCGAAAGGTAGAGGATGTTTCCGACCCAGGGAGCCGCCACAGCGAGGATGAGGGCCACCGTCTGGCCACGGTACAGCCCCGGCATGTGTCCCACTGAACGCAGGACGATTACTGCGCCCAGGAATAAGAGCGCGTACGAATAGACGGAATGCACCCAGAACCAGGGACCATACGAAACGCCCAGGGCCGAGAAATTGCCGGAGTGCGCCACGTAGACGTTCGTCCAGATCAGCCCGGTGGATTCGGTGGTAAAGGCCAGGAAGATGGTGGTCAACGGCACGATGGCAAGCAAGCCCATAGCCGCGTGGGTCATGCGTTTGCCCCGGTTGGCGTGGTTGTAGGCAAAAACCAACCACATCATCGGTGCAATGGCAATACCGATATATTGGAGTTTGCCCCACACCAGTTTGGTCGCCAGGTCGGCGCCGGCGATCTCGAGCGCATAGCCCAGGGACCATTCGGTGATGGCCAGCGCCAGCAACGCCAGCGCTACGGCGCTCTGCGTCGCGCGGTGCGACCAGGCATAAAACATCACCCAGCCGGAAATGACAGCGGCAAAAAGGAGAGGAAAAATATAGATAGAGTATTGAAAGTGCATCTGACCCGCATCCTGGTCAATTTACAAGGATTCTTTGGGAGTTTCCACGCTTACAGATAATGACCAATAGAGACACCGCCTATATTCCCGCCAGGTTGCTCCAGCTTACCGCTCCCAAAGTTTCTACACACTCCATATTGTTACCAACATCGTACGACAAGATTATATTTTACAACCGTGCATTCCCGCAATCCATTAACGTATCAGTATTGAAAGGCCCGTTTTTCAGGATTTTCCGTAGAAAAGAATCGCTGGGGGTGGCGGGACTCTGACGCCAAGACCCATCCCCCACCGGACGGGTCTTGGCGCACGTGCGATGCGGCTATCCGCAGATCGTCACCGCCAGGGATGCCGGGTTGGACACGCCGGCACCGTTGAAGGCCTCGACGGTGTAGGTGTACACGTAGGGCTTGCTCGATCCGGGCGTATCGAAGTCGATGTAATAGTCGTTGTAGACGGTGGCGATGTTCTTCCCGTTGCGGTAGATATGGTAACCGATGCCATCCTGGGCCAGCCAGCGCAGCACCAGGTGATTGGAGCTGCCGCACACCTCCCCAGGGGTGTGGCCGGGGCCGGCCGTCACGCCGGTGGGCAGCGGGGGCAACTGTTGGACGGTCAACACGCGTAAGGCGCTGGTGTCGTTCAGGCCATCCAGGTCGGAGGCAGGCACCCAGCAATAGCTGCCCGACATGCCAGGACGCTCGACCGAAATCCAACTGGCGTCGGTGTTCTTGCCGTTGACCTGCGTGGTCTGGCCTTTGGCGATGTTCCCAAGAATGAAGTAGCGTTTGTCGGGGCCTTTGCGGCAGATGGCGTCTTGCGTAAGGGTGACCGTCGGAAATTGCGAGGGCGGGGTGGCCGTGGGCAGCGGCGTGGCCGTCGGCGGGACGGGCGAAGCGGTGGGCGTAGCAGTGACCGGGACGGCGCTGGGCGTTTCGCTGGCAGCTGCCGACTGGCCCGGCGTGAAGGCAAACGAGCGTTGCGGCCGGTTGTTTCCTCCAAGGGCACAGCCGGAGACCGCAACGGTGAGAATGATCAAAAGGAGGGTGGCTTTTTTCATAAGGATGGCTCCAAAATACATGGCTTAGGGGGCAAGGGCGCTCGGAGAGCGTTTCCGGTCGGAGGCGCTTGTACCGCAGCTTCATGAAAATGCAGGATAAGGAACGGCTGAAATACGCCTTTTACCCTACGACTTAAGGGAGTTGCGGCACTTGTGGGTTGTGCTTCCCGTTCCCCGAAGATTCCCAACGAACCAGGGCGTACTCAAGCAGGAAGTGTACCAACCATCTGTGTAGAATTTATGCAGAACTTGTGAAAGCGTGTGCAGCGCTCAGTGCAGCAATTCCCGGTCGGTCTGCTCGGCTTCCTGGTAGATGGCTTTGACTTCGTCTTTGAGGGCCGGCGTGGCGCTGGGACTCATGGGGATGAACTTGATCAGGTCGCGCGCCTGGCGCAGCAGGTCTTTGACCTGCGCCACATAGGAGAAGTCGTATTTGCCGCCCTGCGGCGGAACGGGCAGAGCACGGGCTTGTTGGAGCAGGGCGCGGGCGCGGGTGACGCGCTCGGCGGCGAGAATCAGGCGGGCCATGGGGATTCCTTTCGAAAGAGGGCTGAATCAAAGACTTCCCGGTAGCGGCGCCGGGAAGTCTGTCAGCGGAGTGCCACAATGACGAACGTTCAGATTCCGGCGTTGCTGAGAATTTCCATCAGCCTGGAGAGTTGGCCGGTCAGGATGGGGTGGTCGACTTCGAAGTAATGGATGGCTTCTTCCAGGCCGCTCAGGGTCAATTCGTTGGGCTGGACGCGATTCGGATCAGACTGCGATTGGGCGTATTCCAGCAGATCGCGGATGTCGGCGTCCAGGCGGCGTAGCAGGTCGCGGCCTTTCTCGTCGACGATGCCGGTGCGCCCGATTTCGGCATGGAGTTGTTCGAGCAATTTACGGAACTCGCGGTCGTCCATGGACAAGCACCTCCTCAAGAATAAAGTCAGGCGCGGGATGGGCCGATTCCCTACGCCTGTCTTTATTGTACATCGATTGCGGGGAGAAAAACCGGACGAATCTTTTAAGCGGACGGCGATTTGCCGCCAAAACAGATCGGCACGTTCGAATGGCTGATCCCGTTTCGACAGTTCATCTATAGATCTATTTCCGAGAGATTTTATAAAAGGCTTCCAAGGCAACTAAACACCTCGGAAGCCTTTTATCTCATTACTCACTTTCTCTCAGCACTCGCTGTAGCCGCAGGCGTAACACTTGCGGCAGCCTTCCTCGTTGACCACGGCGGCTTCGCCGCACTCGGGGCACAGGTCGCCGATTTTCATGGCCGGGGCGGTCTCGCCGTCGGGGGCGTGGTGGCCGTTTCCGTTGCCGCCGCTGCCCTCGTTGAGCAGCACTTCGCCGTCGCGCTCCTGCAGATACTCGCCTAGCACCTGTCCCACGCCATCGGGCAGGGAGCGCACGCGGTTGGGGCCGAAGCCCAGCGAGCGTCCGCCGCCGATGCCGGCCAACTGCGTCACCACCTCGCGCAGCCGGTCGAGCGGGGCCACCGGTGAGGCCAGCCGCAGGATGTAGGAAGTCAGGCGTCCGATGGCCTCCGAAACGGCCGCGGTCTCCGAGCCGGCCTTGGCGGTGTTGATGAAAACCTCGAAGGGTTGGTCGCCGCCGTTGGTGTTGATCGTCACGAAGGCCTTGCCCACCGGAGTGGCTACGGTAAAGGTCTCGCCGTGCAGCGCACGCGGGCGCGGCTTCTTGCTCTCGTGCCAGATGACCTGCTGGGCCACCTCGGCAAGAGTGGCAGGCGTGACTGGCAGCTTGGCGCCCTCTTTCTTCTCGGCGGTGGCGTGCGTCTCCAGCACCACCTTGTCGCGCGAGCCGGTCACGTAGACGGTGATGCCCTTGGCGCCCAGTTCCCAAGCCAGCATGTAGGCGGTGGCTACGTCTTCTTCGGTGGCGCCTTCGGGGAAGTTGATGGTCTTGGAGATGGAATTGTCGACAAAGGCCTGCAGGGCCGCCGACATGCGCACGTGCTCCTCGGCGCTCACGTCGCCGGCGGTCACGAACACGTCCCGCACCGCTTCGGGCACGTCGAACACATCCTGGCAGGTGCCGTGCCGCATGACCTGCTCGAAGATTTCCTGGCGGGCCTGCGGCTCGATTCCGGCCTCCTCCAGAGCTTGCTCGAAGAGCGGCGATCCGTAGGTCAGTTGCAGGTCTTTGCCGTTGTCGTTGACGTGGCGGATGTAGGCCAGCGCGAAGACGGGTTCGCAGCCATAGCCTTCGCAGCCCGCCACAGTGGCGATGGTGCCGGTGGGCGCGACGGTGGTCTGCGCCGCGTTCCGGATGCCGTGCTTCTTGATGCCGTCGGTCACCGCCGACCAATCCAGCGCGGGACGTTCCCAATCGTGCTCGAAGGGCACCAGCGAAGTGGGCACGCTCCATTTCAGGTCGTCGGGGTCGTAGATCGAACCTTCGATGGCCGGGAAAGGTCCGCGCTCTTCGGCCATGGCAATGGAAGTCTGCATGGCGTGGTAGCGCACGAATTCCATGACCTGCGCGGCGAACTCCTGGCCCTCCGTCGAGCCGTAGCGCACGCCCACATGATACATCAGGTCGGCCAGGCCCATGATGCCCAATCCGATGCGACGAGCGCGGTGCGCGGCTTCTTTCAACTGCGAAACCGCCGGCACATAGGCATTGGCCTCCACCACGTCGTCCAGGAAACGGGTCGCCAGTACCACGCTCTCGCGCAGAGTCTCCCAATCCACACTGCCGTCTTCCCCAAAGTGCTGGGCCAGGTTGACGGAGCCCAGGCAGCAGTTTTCGTAAGGTCCAAGCCACTGTTCGCCGCATGGATTGGTGGATTCGAGCGGGTACAAGTGCGGCACCGGATTCGAGCGGTTGGCCGCATCCAGAAAAAGCATGCCTGGCTCGCCGTTGTGGTGCGCCTGGCGCACGATCTTGCGGAACAGTTCGCGGGCGCGCATGGTCCGATAGACCCGGATGGGCAAACCCGCCTGGCGCGCCTGTTCCAGCGTGCCGGAGAATCCGCGATAGTTGGGGGCGGTGATGTCGGGGAAGACCAGGTTCCACTCGGCGTCATCCTTGACGGCCTGCATGAAAGCGTCGGTAATGCCGACAGAAATGTTGAAGTTGGTGATAGCGTTCTCGTCTGTTTTACAGGTGATAAAGTCTTCCACATCCGGATGGTCGACGCGCAGCACGCCCATGTTGGCCCCGCGACGGGTGCCGCCCTGGGCGATCTCCCCGAAGGCGTGATCGTACACGCGCAGGAAGCCCACCGGCCCGGTGGCCTGCCCCGCCGAGGTCTTCACCACGCCCCCCTTTGGGCGCAGGCGTGAAAAACTGAAGCCATTCCCGCCGCCCGTCTGCTGGATCAGGGCCGCGTCGCGCAGCGATTGGAAGATTCCCGCTGAATCGCGTCCCATATCGTCGCTGATGGGCAGCACGAAACAGGCCGCCAACTGTCCCAGGGGCGTTCCGGCCCCGGTGAACGTCGGAGAATTCGGGAAGAATTTCTTGCTGGTCAACAAAAGATAGAACGCGCGCGCGCGCTGGATCACGTCGCCGTCCCAAATCTCCTCTACCTGGGCAACGTGATAGGCCACACGCCAGAACATTTCCTCCACACTCTCCACAGGTTTGCCATCATCCCCGCGACGCACATAACGCCTTGTCAGCACCTGTCGGGCATTCTCGGTCAATTCCACCTTGGGCAGGTCTGCCGGAAAGGGTGGCGTGGGTAGTAAGCCTTGTTTGGAAGAAACGTCTGTGACTACCATAGTTCTCTCCTCTAAAAATGGTTTGATGATGCGCCCGCAAGGGATACAGAAAAAAGAAGACACCGCGCCTTGTATCGAGGCGGGTGCAATGGCTGATGCGAAGGACTAGCCTTCAAGCAAACGGTCGATTTCAGAACGTAGGGCGTGTAGATCGTCCAGCCGCAGGTAGACGATCGCATAACGGATGTAGGCGATCTGGTCCAACTCTTTTAACCCATCGATAACCATATCGCCCACCACGCGGGATGAAACTTCAGCCTTGCCGAGTTTCTGTAACTCGGCCTCCACCTGTCCGATCAATCGTTCGATGTCCGCCGCGGAGACCGGGCGCTTGGCGCAAGCAATACGGATGCCGCGCGCCAGCTTCTCGCGGTCGAACTCCTCACGCGTGCCATCCTGCTTGATCAGAAGGGGGGTAGATAAGATCGTCCGTTCGTATGTGCTGAAGCGCTGGCCGCATTTTTCACACTCCCGGCGGCGGCGGATCCCGCCGTGGCTGTCGTGGGAGGTATCGATGACTTTTGTATCGGCATTTTGACAATACGGACAACGCATGCACAGAACTCCAGAAATAGAACATACGTTTCCGCCATATATGGCGGAAACAAACGAACTCCCCCTACCTATGGGGTGATGACTGTCATTCTAGCACGTTTGGAAAAGCAGTTCAAGAGGACGGACGGGTGATTTTCCTTAAAAAACCGGGGACGATAATTGCAGTTTCGTTGCGCACCCGGTGCTTCCCTATTTTTGACGAGACATCGGCGTGCTCGATGCGCAAAAACGCCCCGAACACGCCGTCAGCTTTGGTCGATGATGGCGACTTCTTTGCTCTGCGGATCGAACTTGACCGTGACGGTATCGCCCGGCCGGACAACCTCCAGACGCGAGATCGTCCGCTCCGCTTCCGCCTGGAAAGGCGCTTGGCCGACGGGCTGAACCTCGAGCAAAAATCGAACCGTGGGATTGTTGTTGATGGTTTCGCCCGTGTCCGTCACTTTGAGCACCTTGGCTTCCGCCTGGACACCATTCTCCATCACTTCCTGGTTTTCCACACCACGCACCACAGCCGAAACGATCGAAAGGATCATCATCAGGGCAAACAGAACGCCGGTTACAATCATGGAAACCTGGGCCAACATGGGCAGTTGGCTGAAGCTGTAATCACCCGCCGGCATACTCGACATGCCCACGAAAATGCCAATAAACGGAATCCACATCAGGGTAAAGCACAGCCAGGAGAGTTTTCTCATTTTCTCTACAGATTTCATGCCATTCTCCTACAAAGTAAAGACGGGCGCTTTTGGGCTCCCCGATTCCTGTAGCGTCAGATATCGATTACGATGCTAAAATTATACCTATTTTTGTCCGATTTACGACAGGCTTTCCAAAAGGATGGCACTTATGGGGGAATTTCGTACTCCCTCTCAGTTTGCCGCGCCAATTTCCAGGCAACCGGGTATCGTCCAAGCTCGGCCTATTCTCCGCCCTTGGGACATCGAACGACAACGTTACAAATACCTTGTTCAAGAATCGCTCGTCTTGATTCCAGGTTCGATTCATGATATAGTAGGCGCACTGAAAAATCAATACGGGCACATGACCAGGTTGCATCTCTGAAAAGAGATGCAACATATCTTATAGACAGGAAACGAACATGCCTGCCACCTATCTTACCAAAGAGGGTTATCAAAAGCTTCAAGAGGAACTCGATTATTTACGCACAGCCAAACGTGCGGAGGTTGCTGACCGTCTGCACGAGGCCATGGAAGGCGGGGAATTGATCGAGAACGCCGAGTATGAAGCTGCAAAAAACGAGCAAGCCTTCGTCGAAGGTCGCATCCAGGAAATAGAGATCATCCTTGCGGCAGCGCATATCATCGAAGAACAAGGCAATGATCCCGATCTCGTCCAGGTGGGTGACCGCGTCGTCGTCCAGGAAGATGGTGGCGAGGCGGAAGAGTATGTCATTGTCGGGGCGGCAGAGGCCAATCCACGTGAAGGCAAGATTTCGAACGAGTCTCCGCTGGGCAGGGCGCTGCTTAACCACCGCCCCGGTGACGTCGTTATCGTGGAAGCGCCGGGCGGTTCGTTTAAAGTCAAAGTGCTGAAGACGACCTAGAAGGCTGGGGCAGTCAACCTTAAGCCCCGCGTGGGCTCTGCGCAAGCAGGGTGCCTCGACGCGGGGCTTTTTATTCTGTATCCAAGGAAGAATCATGCCAGAGTATTCACCGCTTGAAAAAATCCGCCTGGAAAAAATCGAAGAGTTGCGTGCAGAAGGCGTCGAGCCTTACCCCACACGCGCCGAGCGGACCCACACCGCCGTCGAAGCCATCGCCGCCTTCGAGCAGGCCGAGCAGCAAGCCAAGGACGACCAGCCGCCGGCCGAGGTGCATGCCACGCTGGTGGGGCGCCTGCGCGCCGTGCGCGTCATGGGCAAACTGAGCTTCGCCCACATCGAAGACGGCAGCGGGAAGATCCAACTCTTCCTGCGTGTCAACGAATTGGGCCAGGAGCGCCTGGATTTTTTCAACAAGATGTTCGACCTGGGCGATTTCATCCAGGCGGCGGGTATGATGATGCGCACCCGCAGCGGCGAGCCGACCTTGCTCGTTCACGACTTCAAACTGTTGGCCAAAGCCGTCTCTCCGCTGCCGGCTGCCAAAGACGAAGCGCTCGAGGACGGTAGTGTCATCCGTCACGCCGCGCTGGAAGATGCGGAACTGCGCGCGCGCCAGCGCTATGCCGATCTGGCGGTCAACCCGCAGGTGCGCGAGACCTTCCGCAAGCGCGCAAAAGTCATCCGGTCGCTGCGCGGCTTCCTCGACGATCACGGCTTTCTCGAAGTCGAGACCCCCATTCTGCAGCCGCTCTACGGCGGCGCGGCGGCGCGGCCTTTCGTCACCTTCCACAACCAGCTCAAGCAACAGCTTTATCTGCGCATCTCGTTCGAGTTGTATCTCAAACGTCTGATCGTCGGCAACCTGGAACGCGTCTACGAAATCGGGCGCGACTTCCGTAACGAGGGCGTTTCCTTCAAGCACAATCCAGAGTTCACCCAGCTTGAGTTCTACTGGGCCTACGCCGACTATTTGCAGGTGATGGAACTGACTGAACAGATGGTCTCCTACACGGCCAAGCAAGTGACCGGCGGTTACAAAGTCACATACCGGGAGACGGAGCTCGATTTCACCCCGCCCTGGCGACGCCTGGAAATGCGCCAGGGGCTGCTTGATGTGACCGGAATCGACATCTACGCCCAAAAGGACGCCGACTCCCTGGCAGCGGCTCTCCGTCAAAAGGGCAAGGTGCCCCCCGTCGGCGCGACGCGCGGCAAACTCATCGATTGGATGCTGAGCGAGTTCCTCGAACCGACCCTGATTCAGCCGACCTTCCTGTACGACTATCCGCGCGACATCTCGCCCCTGGCCAAGTCCAAGCCGGGCGACTCGCTGACGGTGGAACGCTTCGAAGGCTACGTGGCCGGATTCGAACTGTGCAACGCCTTCACCGAGCTGAACGATCCGCTCGACCAGGAGCAGCGCTTCCTCGAGATGGGCCGCGACTACGCCAGCGACGATGAAGAGAAACATCCCATGGACGAGGATTACCTGCGCGCCATGCGTTACGGCATGCCGCCCATGGGCGGCTTCGGTATGGGTGTCGACCGCCTGACCATGCTCCTGACCGACAAACATTCCATCCGCGAGGTGCTGCTCTTCCCGCACCTGCGCGACGGCGGCGGCGAAGTCACAGAAGAGTAAAAACGAGCGTCTGGCCGCCAACGCAACCGAAGCCTGGACAGCCGCAAATGAGAAAAAAGAACTACACGGACGCGCCTACCACGCGCGTCCGTTTTGTGATTTAATTGGCGATTATCATCCCGTAACATTAAAAAAGGTAGGCTCAAGAGGAGAGCGCCATGCCCGACACATTCAATTGCCCCAACTGCGGTGCACCATTGGACTATCAAGGCAGCGATCCGATGATTCGCTGTCCGTACTGCAACACATCGGTGGTCGTCCCCGACAACCTGCGCGCCAAACCGTCGTTTTCTTCGCAGCCCAGCAACTTCACCCTCACCGGCGCAGGCAACCTCGGCTCGCTGCTTCAACAAGCCAAGCGTTTCAAGGAAGTCAAAGACCTGGCCCAGGCTGGCAACATCGACGAAGCCGTGCGCGTGTACTGCGAAATTACCGGCGTCAGCCCGGAGATGGCCCGCGCCTCGGTGGAGGCGCTTTCTCTGGGACGCCCCATCGTCTTGAGCAGCATGAATGCCAGTAACGTTTCGACGCAAATCTCGCAAGCGATGGGCGAGAGTTTTAACACGCCAACGTTCAGCACCCCCGTTGCGCAAGTCAGCGCGCCCGCGCCACGCAGCAACCGCCGGATGGGATGCATTATGAGTTGCGCAATTACGGCATTCGTCCTGGTCATCCTGGCCGCGACGCTTATTCCAATCGTTGCCGCGTTTGGCGGCAATACGCTGGTATCCAACTTGCTTGGCGGCTCCAGCAACTCCAACGGTCCGGGGGGGATCAGCCTGCCCGCCCTGGGATTTGCCAACCAGGAACTTGGCTTTGGCAGCCAGGGCAGCGGCCCCGGCCTGTTCAACGACGTGCGCGGACTGGGCATCAATCCAGCCACCGGCGCGATTTTCGCCGCCGATTACGAAGGAGGCCGCGTGCAGTCCTTCGACCCCACCGGAAAATTCGTCACCCAGTGGACGCTCAACTCCGACAGCAAGGACAAAATCATCACCGGCATGGCCAGCGACCGCAACGGGAATGTTTTTATCGCCGCCGACGGCAAGATCTACCGCTATGACGCCACCGGCAACCTGGCCGCTACGCTGGTCGTTCCCGACACATATATCAACAACCTCGTCGTCGGCGCAGACGGAAATATCGTCGCCGCGGCGGACAATGAGACCATTTTGCGTATGACCACCGACGGAACGGTGTTGAACACCTTCCAGAACGTCTTTACCGATAACGGCGGAGACGACGAGTTGGACATGATCGTCGCTGTGGACGGCACCAACAACATTTATATTCTAGGCACCTTCAACAATGCCGTCTTCAAGCTCTCGCCGGACGGTAAATTCATCACCCGCTTCGGGAGCGACGGCGACGGCCAGGGCCAGTTCCGTGCGCCGGAGAGCATTGGCGTGGACGGTTTCGGGCGCGTATACATTGGCGACTTCAAGGGGATTCAGGTCTTCGACAGCACAGGCCGCTACCTGAACCTGATTCAGACGGACGGCGTGCCACGCAGCCTGACTTTCGACGACCAGAATAAGCTCTATTTCTCGAGCAGCACCAACAAAGTCTTCCGGTTCAACGTCCAGAAGCCGTCTGACAATTAAGCACAGATCGCAAGGAACTGAACCCTAAAGCAAGGCCGCAAAGTCTCGCGTTTTCTTCACAGACTTTGCGGCCTTTACAATTCCGCCTCCACAACTCAGGCAGCGGTCAATTGCTGCAGCGCGTTTCGCAGGGTAGCCGCGGAATTTTCCAGCAGTTGCTGCTCATCGGGCAACAACTTCGTCTCGACAATCTGTTTGACGCCGTCCTGCCCAACCAGACAGGGAACGCTCAGGCAAACATCCTGGAGCCCGTACTCGCCATCCAGCAAGGTCGATACCGTCAGGATGCTTTGTTGGTCCTGCAGAATCGTGCCGACGATACGCGTCAAGGCCACACCAATGGCGTAATACGTAGCCCCCTTATAGTTGATGATATGGTAAGCCGACTCCTTCACGTCCTGGATAATTTTCTGGCGCTCGATGTGCCAGTTGCTGCATTCGGCGCAGGTCTGGCAATAGTCGTCGATCGACATGCCCGCCACATGAGTCATCGACCAGGCTGCGAATTCGCTATCGCCGTGCTCACCCAAAATGTAGGCGTGCACGTTGGTCACATCCACGCGGCAGTGCTGGCTGAGCAGATAGCGAAAACGGGAACTATCCAGCACCGTACCAGAACCGATCACGCGTTTCTTGGGCCAGCCCGAATGCTTGAGCGCCACATAGGTCAAAATATCTACGGGGTTGGTGGCAATCAGCAGGATCGCCTGCGAGTGCTGCGCGATGATTTCGTCGACAACTCTCTTGATCATTTCCACGTTACGCTGCAACAGGTTCAAGCGCGTCTCACCCGGCGCCTGCTTGGCGCCGGCGGTCACGACGATGACCTGCGCGTCGGCATAATCGCTGGTTTCCCCAACGCGAATCTGCACAGACGGGTAGAACGGCAATCCATGCGCCAGGTCGAGCACCTGGCCTTCCACGTAGTCACGGTTGATGTCCATCAGATCGATTTCCTGGGCCAACCCTTTTTGCGCGAGCGCATAGGCGAAGGTCGAACCCACCGCGCCCGCTCCAACGATGACCACTTTACGAGGTTTCCACATTGACTCTGTCACACCTTCCTCCTGGCAAGAATCGATTCCAAGGCCGCCAGTATAGCATAGGCCTGGGCTCCTCGCTTGAATCCGCCGGGACTCTTTGGGAATCAGTGTGACGCCAAATAGATAGGGCTGTTTTGGGTACGAATTGGATGTGAGTGTCTTGCCGACAGACTGATTCCCCTTATTTCCAGGCTTTGAAATCCTTCAGGATCGATCCGCCGATGAACTCGCGCAAGATGGAATTGTCGGGAACCAGGTCGCCCGCCAACGGCAGGAACCATTCCAACAAAGCCAGCAAGCGTTTGGTCTCGATATATTCGGGGGTGCCCGGCGGCACCTGGCGCAAAAGCGGCTCGGCCACCGGCTTGAGCACGGCCAGTTCGTAGACCAGCGCCGAATTGAACATGATATCGGCGTTTTCTTGATAGGGGAAAATATAACGCTTCTCACCGCGCCGCACCGATTCCCAGCGCCGGACGGTCTGCGTCGCAGTGTAGCCGCGTTCACGCGCATCACGCACAATGCGCCGAATCAGGCGCGTATCCGTCGTCGAAACGCGGTTGTGACGGTCGAGGTTGAGTTGGGTGAGCGCCGAGGCGTAGATACGGTAGGCCTTGTCAGCCAAGGAAGCGGGCAACAGGCGCGGGTCCAGGCCGTGAATCCCCTCCAGGATGATCAACTGATCGGGGCGCAAACGCACCACGTCTCCTGCTTCCTGCCTACCTTCCCTGAAGTTATAACGCGGCAGTTGCACTTCCTCGCCGCGAATCAGGCGCTGTAAATGGTCGCCCAGCAGCCACAGGTCCAGCGCCTCGAGCGCCTCGAAATCGAACTGACCCCGCTCATCGCGCGGCGTCTGTTCGCGGTCGACGAAGTAGTTGTCCAGTTCCAGCGCAAAAGGCGACAAACCCAACGTCAGCAATTGGACGGCCAGACGCCGGGAGAAGGTGGTTTTCCCCGACGAGGAGGGCCCGGAAATGAGCACCAGCCGCGCCGCCTGCGAACGTTCGGCGATCTGGCGCGCGATCTCGGCGACGTGCTGCTCGTGCAGCGCCTCGGCTACCAGCACCAGTTCCTGCATACGCCCGTGCTCGATGTCATCGTTCAAGGCCCCCACCGAGTCGATGCCCAGCTTTTCCAGCCAGTCGCCGTATTGGCGGAAGGCCGTCATCAGCTTGGGATAAGCGTCCATCGGCATCAGTTCGGTGGGCGTGTGCCGGCGCGGAAAGCGCAAGGTGAAACCGCCGTTCGAGGGCGTTAGCGCAAACCACTTGATGAAACCGGTCGAAGGCACCATGTAGCCATGATGATAATCCTGATGCTCGTACAAGCGATACAGCGTCACGTAAGGCTTGCGACGGTATTTGAGCAAACCGACTTTATCGGGATAGTTAGCGCGTTCGAAGAAGGCGATGGCCTCATCGATGGGCACTTCGCGCCGCTCGAAAGGCAGGTCGAGCTGCACGAGGCGCTGCATTTCCGTTTCCAGGGCATTCAACTCGTCTGCAGAAAGTTCCTCGCGCCCCCGCACATGACAGTAGTACCCGCCCCAGGCCACCGAATGATCGATCAGCAGGTCGACATCCGGGAAGAGATTGGAAAACGCCACCTCGAGCAGGAACGTCAGCGAGCGACGGTAGATGCGTCCGCCATCGGGGTCGCCCATCGTCACCGGCTGGACGTTTGCCTCCATTTCGATGGGATAGGTCAGCTCGCGCAGATCACCATTGATGACGGCGCCCACGATCGGCGCCGGGGAATCTGCGTCCAACACGCGCAGGAATTCCCCCACACTGGCATGCCGCAGACCGCGCAGCACGCGCCCGTCTGGCAGGTGAACTTCGACTTTTTCGTTTTCTTGTACAAATTGAATGGCAGGCTTGCTCATAACGTGCTCCCAAGAACTCTCTGGGCAACAATAAGAAAGACTGGTTGTGTGACTTATCCGTCAGGCAGATTCGCACAAACTTAACAATTTCTCCGGCTGGTGGGCAAAGGCGTCGATGGGAAGGCGCCCGCCGACCAAGGCCAGCAGCGTCTCGGTCAAGGCTTTATTGACGGGTGTCGGCACGCCGAGTCGCGCTCCGGCGCGCACGACGGCCCCGTTGTAATAATCCACTTCGCTCTTCCCGCGCCCCGAATGCAGGTCGATGTGGAACGAAGGCATCTTACGTCCGCGGCCCCCGCCAACGAAACGAGCCATCAAAGGCGCGGAGATGAAAGCCGGCAGCTTTACGACGCTGACCAGCAGGCGCGCAGGTGTGGACGGCAAGTCCACCACGTGGATGTCCTGGGCCTGCATGACCGCCAGCGTCTCGTTCAGACTGCGACGTTCCATAGCGTACAAGCCGGGATGCGAAAAGACCTCCGCGATGGTCATATCGAGAATGGCCGACGAAACGCTGCCGAACGAATTGATCATCATCTTCGACCATTTCATATCCGCCGGGCGCTGAAACAGCCTGGGAGCCAGACCTGCTTCGTCTAAAGCCTGGAACAATCGCGCTGAGAGCGGATGCGTAGCCGTCAGACCGACGCCGCGCACCTTCTCCAGCACCACCTCGCCCGGGCCGTTACGCGCCACCGACGAGGTCACCGTGGCCGCAATGACCTTTTCCGCGCCCAGCGTGGCCGCAATGGTGGGTTCGTTATCCACGCCGTTTTGCAGGCACAGGACCGGCGGCATCTGTTCGGCAAAAGGCCGAATACTCTCAAGCGCCTCTGCCGTATTGTACGACTTGATGGTAAACAGGGCCACGTCGAACGGACCCGTCTTCAGAGCTTCGTCGAGCGAGGCAAAAGCCGCCACTTTCTCCGGCGGGACGAGGCGCACGCCGGCGTCTCCGGCCAGTTCCAGGCGCAGGCCGCGCTCACGCAACACGCCCACCGAACGCGCCCGCTCAATGAAGGTGACTGGATGACCCTGCAATGCGAGCGAACCCGCAACGTAGGTGCCGATTGCGCCTGCGCCAAAACACAAAACCTTCAGTGAATCCATCTACAATCAATCTCCTTGGCAGGGATGAATCTTCGTATCTTCATGAGTGCCATTGCGACGAGCCGTTCCCCAGGCAAAGAAGCAATCTCCCGTTGCAGGCAAGGAGACTGCCACACCCCCATAAATTCGCCTTATCCCACTGATTCTCAGAGAACCAAAACAACAAGTGCGTTCGTTGAGAGTTTTCGTGGAAGAAGGGAAAACGAATTGTCCGGGTGGAGCGCCGAGCCTGTCAGCCGGTGGTTATCTTGAAACGCGGATCGCGTTGCAGGGTCAGGCGCAGGCCCTCCTCAAGCGGGATCGAAACCTTGTAATTGAGCTTATGACTCGCAAGCGTCAGGTCGGCGCACATGCGCGAGACGCCGCCAGCCATTTTCGGGTTGTAAATCACCTCGGCGTCGCTATCAGTAACATCCAGCACCAGCCGGATCAGTTCGCGCACCGAGGTCTCCGTGCCGCTGCCGACGTTGATGACCAGGCCGTTCAGGTTGGGCGCCGTCGAAGCCGCCACCAACGCGCTGACGGCGTCATCCACATAGACGTAGTCCCGCGTTTGGTTGCCGTCGCCGTGCACGACGAGCGAGCCGCGGCGCAAAGCCTGGCGCAGGAAATAGGGCACCACCGGCGGATGCGAGGCCGGCAGGTGCTGGCCGGGGCCATAAGCGTTGAACATACGCAAACTGACCGTTTCGATGCCCCACAGCGCCCCAATCGTGCGCACATAGAATTCGGCAGCCAATTTGGAGACCGCATAGGGCGAGCGCGGATTGGGCACAACGTCCTCCCGCAGCGGCTGCTCGCCAAGATCGCCGTACACCGCCCCCGAAGAGACCAGCACCACCCGCCGCACGCCGACATCGCGCATGGCTTCCATCAAGCTGACGGTTCCGCCCACGTTGACGGCGTTGTACTCGCGCGGATACAGCACCGATTCGGGTACGGAGACGCGCGCCGCCAGGTGGTAAACGCAGTCCACTTCTTGGAGCAACGTCCACAGTTTGGGGCGGTCATTGACATCGCCGCGCGTAAAATGGATGTCCGGCGCAAGCGCCTGCGGGTCGCCCGTAGAAAGATCATCCAACCCGCGCACCTGGTGGCCTTCGCGGGCGAGATGGTTGGCAAGCACCGAACCGAGGAAACCGGCAGCGCCGGTGATGAGAAAATTCATGGGCGGTTGAATTTGGGAACCAACGAACTGCAAAGATTATAGCATCAAGCCCGGCGGGGAGAAGGGCCGTCGCAACAGTCGAAAAAATCTCCACATTTTCCGATAGACTGCCCGCAGACGAAATACCCAGGCGCGTTCTTACCCGATAAAAAGCGCAATTTGCGACCGTGACGGGTATAATTTCCTCATGCCCATTCGCCTTCTCCCGCCCGAAATCTCCTCGCAGATCGCCGCCGGTGAAGTTGTCGAGCGCCCGGCCTCGGTGGTCAAGGAGCTGGTCGAAAATGCGCTCGACGCCGGCGCAAAAACCATCAGTGTGAGCATCCGTGAGGCCGGTAAAGGCCTGATCGAGGTGGCCGACGACGGGCGCGGCATTCCCGCCGACGAACTGGCCCTGGCGGTGGAACGCCACGCCACCAGCAAACTGCGCCAAGCCGCCGACCTGTTCCACATCGGCACGCTGGGTTTTCGCGGTGAGGCGCTGGCGTCCATCGGCTCCGTCTCACGCCTGAGCCTGACCAGCCGGGTCGAAAACGCCGAAACAGGAGCACGCATTCGGGTGGAGGCCGGTCTCGCGGGAAAAGTCGAGAAGCTGGGCGCACCGGTCGGCACGCTGCTGCGCGTCGAAGACCTGTTCTACAACGTCCCCGCGCGTTTGAAATTCCTAAAAAAGGACCTGACCGAGCGCCGCGCCATTGACGGGCTGTTGACGCGCTACGCGCTGGCCTACCCGCAGGTGCGCTTCCGTTTGACCGATAACGACACCCCCTCGCTGCAAACCGCCGGCGACGGCGACCGCCGCGCCATCCTGGCGACGCTCTACGGCGTGGACGTGGCAAAACAAATGCTGGACGTGCTGGCGGAGGAGGATGCGCCGAGCGACGGCGAGCGGGCCCTGCGCCTGAGCGGCTACATCTCCCCGGCGGCGCTGACGCGCTCGAACCGCAAGGAAATGACCTTCTTCATCAACGGGCGCTGGGTCTCCGATACGCCGCTGACGAGCGCGCTCTTGCAGGCTTACCATACTCTGCTGATGGTGGGACGCTACCCCTTGACGGTCTTGTTCCTGGAGGTCGACCCCGAAGAAGTGGATGTCAACGTCCACCCGGCCAAGGCGGAGGTGCGCTTCCGCAATCAGGAACGCGCCTTCAGCTTCGTGCAGCGCTGCGTGCGACGGGCGCTGCTGGCTTATTCGCCGGTGCCCTCGCTGCCGTCCACGCCGGGTTTGTGGAGCAACGCCCGCCGCATGGATATGCGACCAGACGCCTCCGGCCTGGATTGGACCATCGGGCACGATCAACCCGTCGAAGCCGCTCACCCGTCGCCGGGGAGTCCGCCGCAGGGCCTGTCGGGCGTGGAAAGCGCGCCCGCCGGCGCGCCACCAGACGAGAACGGCCAACGGACGGTAACCGGATTCAGCCTGCCGCTGCTGCGGCTGGTCGGGCAGATCGGGGCAACCTATCTCGTGGCCGAAGGCCCGGACGGCTTGTACCT